>JAJPEW010000198.1 GCA_021166755.1 Hydrogenophaga sp.
CGTCACCATCAAGAGTCACCACAACGTGGGTGGCCTGCCGGAGCAACTGGGCCTCAAACTCCTTGAACCACTGCGCGACCTGTTCAAGGACGAGGTGCGCGAGCTGGGCGTGGCCCTGGGCCTGCCGCACGACATGGTCTACCGTCACCCCTTCCCGGGGCCAGGCTTGGGCGTGCGCATCCTGGGCGAGGTCAAGAAGGAGTACGCCGACCTGCTTCGCCGGGCCGACGCCATCTTCATCGAGGAGCTGCGCTCGACCCTTGACCACAACTCTGGCAAGAGCTGGTACGACTTGACCAGCCAGGCCTTCACCGTGTTCCTGCCCGTCAAGAGCGTGGGCGTGATGGGCGACGGCCGCACCTACGACTATGTGGTGGCCCTGCGCGCGGTGCAGACCAGCGACTTCATGACCGCCGACTGGGCCGAGCTGCCGTACGCGCTGCTCAAGAAGGTGTCCAGCCGCATCATCAACGAGGTGCGTGGCATCAACCGCGTGACCTACGACGTCAGCTCCAAGCCGCCCGCCACCATCGAGTGGGAGTGACCTGGAACAGCGCTGCCGTGCAACCATGACTCCCTTGGATGACGGGGCATGCATGCGCCTGGCCTTGGAAGAGGCCAGGGCGGCCGCGGAGGCTGGTGAAGTCCCCGTGGGCGCAGTGGTTGTTCACAAGGGACGGGTCATCGGCGTTGGGCGCAATGCCCCGATCGCGTCACATGATCCGACAGCCCACGCAGAGATCGTGGCACTTCGGGCCGCTGCCAACGCCCTGGGAAACTACCGGCTCGAAGACTGTGACTTGTATGTCACGCTGGAGCCCTGTGCCATGTGCAGCGGCGCCATGCTGCATTCGCGCCTGCGTCGTGTCGTCTTCGGTGCCACCGACCCCAAGACCGGTGCCGCTGGGTCGGTGCTCAACCTGTTCGAATCCGCGGTGTTGAACCATCACACGAAGGTGCAGGGTGGTGTGATGGCACAGGAGTGTGGCACCCTGCTCAGCGAGTTCTTCCGTTGCCGTCGGGACCAGAAACGACAGGAGCTGCAACCCCTGCGGGACGATGCACTCAGAACGCCCGACAGCCGGTTCTCCAGCCTGCCTGACTACCCATGGGCCCCCCGCTATCTCATTGATCTTCCTTCGCTTCAAGGGCTGCGCATGCACTACCTGGACGAAGGGCAGAAGACGGCAGCGAGAACCTGGCTGTGCCTGCATGGCAACCCGACCTGGTCCTATGTGTACCGCCACATGATCCCGGTGTTCCTGGCTGCTGGCGATCGGGTCGTGGCACCGGATCTGGTCGGTTTTGGCCGTAGCGACAAACCCAAGCGGGAAAGTGCCCATTCGTTCGACTGGCATCGGCAGGTGCTGCTGGAATTCATCGAACGACTGGATCTGAAACGGATGGTGCTGGTGGTGCAGGACTGGGGTGGGCTGCTGGGCTTGACCCTGCCCATGGACTTGCCCGGGCGAGTGAGCGGATTGCTGGCCATGAACACCATGCTGGCCACGGGAGACGAGCCTTTGTCTCCGGGATTTCTGTCCTGGCGTGAGATGGTGGCCAGGAAACCCGACTTCGACATTGGCCGTCTCATGCTCAGAGGCAACCCCCATCTCGAGCCCGCAGAATGCGCGGCCTATGATGCACCGTTTCCCGATCGTGGGCATCGCGCAGCCTTGCGGGCGTTCCCAGCCATGGTGCCCGAGCATCCCGACGATGAAGGCGCAGATCTTTCGCGACGAGCCCGCGAGTTCTGGCAGAGCACCTGGACCGGCCAGTCCATGCTGGCGATCGGGCTGCAGGATCCTGTGCTGGGGGAGACTGTCATGCGGAAATTGCAGGCAACGATCGCAGGCTGTGAAAAGGTGCTGTTGCTGCCGCAGGCAGGACATTTTGTGCAGGAACATGGTCGAACAATCGCCATGGCTGCCTGCGATCATTTTCAACGTCAGGGCCCATTGCCCGACGACAAGGACACCATTGCATGAGCCACATCTACATTTATTCGCCTTCGAGTGCTGTTCGTGAGAAAGCCGCATTCCGCCGGGGCATTGCCAGGCTCAAGGCGATGGGTCACGAGGTCGAGGTGGACCAGGACGCCCTGAGCAGCTACCAGCGCTTCGCCGGGGATGACGCATGCCGGGTGGCGGCCATCGGGCGGGCTGCTGCCAGTGGCGCCGACATTGCCTTGATTTCGCGCGGTGGCTATGGGTTGACCAGGATCCTGCCAGCCTTGCCCTACCGTCAGTTGAGCAAGGCCATCGAGCGGGGTACCCGTTTCGTGGGTGTCAGCGACTTCACGGCACTCCAACTGGCGGTGCTGGCCCGCACCGGCGCGACCACGTGGGCGGGGCCGGCACTCGGTGCCGATTTCGGTGTGGAAGGAGAACCGGACGACATCATGGCCGCCTGCTTCGATGACCTCGCCTGCGGGCAGGGTGAGGGGGCCGGTTGGACGCTGCCAAAAGCCGACACTACTGGACTGCCGGCCTCGGTGACGGCGGCTCTGGAGAGAGGATGGGCGGTCAAAGGCGCCACCCTGTGGGGCGGCAATCTGTCTGTCCTGTGTTCGTTGATGGGAACGCCATGGATGCCAGCGCCTGACAAGGGTGTACTTTTCCTGGAGGACGTCAACGAGCGTCCCTACCGCATCGAACGCATGCTCACGCAGTTGCTTCAGGCCGGGGTGATTGATCGCCAGAAAGCCGTGCTCCTGGGCTCATTCACGGGTTACAAGACCGTCCCGCACGACAAGGGCTTCAAGATGGCCACCGTGGTGGCTTGGCTGCGCCAACAGACGAAGGTACCCGTATTCACGGGCCTTCCCTACGGCCATGTGCCCACCAAAGTCCTGCTGCCCGTGGGCGGGAAGGTGGATCTGCTGGTCGAGGGCCGCGACGCCTTGCTGTACTGGGGCTGAAGTTCCGCGGTGGGGTCAGTCAGCGATGACTGCGGGCTGACTCGAGAAGGGCAGGGGAGACACGCCCTTCGAACAGCGGGGTGAGTTTGCGGACGGCTTCCACGGCTTTGACCTCGCCGTGAAGGGAACTGAGCACCGCCACCAGTTCCGCACGGGCAAACCAGAGGGCTTGAATGTCGTACAGATACTGCAAACGGCGAGTCAACTGCGGATTGGCCGTAGCGCCATCCTGCCCAAGGACATCCAGCATGGCCTGACGCACCGGCTCGAGGGACTCGGGAGAATCCTTGCGGAGCTCCGAACCCAGCAATGCAGAGATGCTGTGACGAATGGCAGGCTTCAACCAGCGCATGAAATGTTCCCCAACGTGGTCATCTAATTTGTGACTAGCCGTCAGAATACGCTCCGAAGATGACAACAACAATTGGGGATAAACCCCCAAAGTAAAAAAACAACAGGCAAATCAAGCATTTGTCAGTGTTCTTTAAGTTTGGCTGTGAGAAATCCGACTACAGGGCCGAGTGAGCCCATATCCACCAAGTAATGAGGACTGCAACTGGTGTGCAGGCGTGGTTAGTCAGGACGACTGCTGCAGCGCACAAGTCAACCGTTCGGCGGAAAGATGCTTGCCGTGTGGTAAAAGTCTGGAATGAATGCAACCACGCCGGGGCAGGACCGGCGCGACTCATGACCCGATCGTCGACATATCAGCATCCGGCTGCGGTACCCACCAGGACATGGCTGAGCTGACCATTGCCTTTGTGGACCTGACTGGCAGTGTGTCGGTCTTCGAAACCCTGGGTAATGACCGGGCAGCCGCGGCGGTGACCCGACTGACCCAGTGGATCGGAAAGGTGGGTGTCGAGCACGACGGCAAGGTCGTGAAGATGCTCGGGGATGGGGTGTTGCTGTCTTTCAGCAACAACCTCATGGCGATCGAGTGCATGGTGCGTATCCAGCAGGAGCATGCCCAGCGCACCGCCATGTGGCCCGACCGCCTCAAGCTGATGATGCAGATCGGCATGGCTCGGGGGCAGGTGGTTCAGGTGGATGGTGACTGCTTCGGAGACGCGGTCAACGTGGCCTCCCGGCTCAGCGATCTGGCAGGTCCTGAGCAGATACTGGCCACCGATACGGTCATCCGCAAGCTCGGTGCCCGGCATGGTGTACGAAGCCGAAGCCTTGGTCCCATGCGGATCAAGGGACGCGTGGAGCCTTGCGAGGTCTTCCGTGTCGAGTGGCAGCCGGAAATGCTGTCGGAGTTCCTCACACTGCCTGCCGATCTTCACGCACTGCGGGCACCCAAGGAGTCCGTTTTCGGGGGCATCGAGCTGGGGTGGCTGGATGCGACGCAGTCCTTCTCACTGACGGATCTGCCCATCCGGATTGGTCGTGTGCCCGAGGCCGACTTTGTGGTCAGTGACCCCCGCGTCTCCAGGACTCACGCCGTGATCGACATCCGCTCCGGCCATTACGTGCTGGAAGATGTGAGCAGCTACGGCACATGGGTCCGGTTCAGCGGATCCGATGCCATCATTGCGTTGCGCCGCCAGGAATGCCTGCTTCACAGCGATGGCGAGATTGCGATGGGTGCCCCGTTCACGGACTTCAGCACACCCACGTTGAGCTTCAGGCTCGTGGACGGCGCCATGGTGCTCGGCCGGGGCCCCTTGCGCGACTGAACAACCATCGAGGAGGACACGGTGCGCTGGATTCGCAGATTGGTGTTGGCTGTCCTGTTCACAGGCCTGCTGGCGGGCTCGGTGGCGTCTCTGTATGTGCTCAGGTCGCTTCCCATGATGGATGGACAGTTGACGCTGACCGGGCTTCGCCATCCTGTGGATGTCCGGCGCGATGAAAGCGACGTGACGCATGTGGTGGGCTCGGATCCTCGCGATGTCTGGATGGCCTTGGGCTATGTGCACGCCCAGGAGCGGACCTGGCAACTGGACTTCAACCGGCGTGTCATGCGGGGCAGGCTCTCCGAGGTGCTGGGGCCGGCCACCCTGGAAACGGACATCCTGATGCGCACCCTGGGCATCCGTCAGGCCGCCCAAGCCCAGTATGACCGGTTGCCCGAAGAGGCGCGCGCAGCGCTGCAGGCCTACAGCGCGGGGGTCAACGCTTTTCATGCCGACCGCCGGCAGGCCCTGTCGCCCGAATTTCTCCTGCTCGGCATCGATCCGGCCCAGGAGGCGCGCGCCGGCACGTACTGGGACCCGGTTGACAGCGTTGGCTGGTCCCTGATGATGGCACTGGATCTGGGCGGCAACTGGGGCAACGAGATCGCACGCCTGAGTGCGCTCCAGGTTCTGGACACCGATCGGCTCTGGGAACTGTTCCCTCCCTACCCGGGTGAGAAGCGCGCGGCCAGCGCCGATTTGGCCGGTCTCTACCGGAGTCTGGACATCTACGCCCCGGCGACCGATCGGCCTTCGGCCAGTCACCAGACGCCTCCGGGCGGTTGGCTGGCCCAGGCCGGCCAGGACGTTCGTGAGTGGGCGGCCGAACTGGGCAACATCGAGGGCAAAGGCTCCAACAACTGGGTGGTTGGCGCAGAGCGCTCGGTCTCGGGCAAACCGCTGCTGGCCAATGACCCACACCTGGGTTTGTCGGCTCCGGCGATCTGGTACTTCGCCAGGCTCAAGGCGCCCACGGTCGACGGCATCGAAGGCATGGATGTGATTGGCGCCACCTTGCCGGGGACACCCTTTGTGGTGCTCGGTCGAACCGATGGTGTCGCATGGGGCTTCACGAACACCGGTCCCGATGTGCAGGATGTCTTCATCGAGGCCATTGATCCTGCGGACTCCTCCCGCTATCGCATCCCGTCACCGGACGCCGAACCAAGATGGCAAGGTTTCGACACTCGAGAAGAAGTGATCCGCGTCAAAGGGCAGGCGGATGTGGTGCATACCGTGCGCCACACACGCCACGGTCCGGTGATCAGCGACGTCCCGGGGCGCACGCGGTCCCTGATCGACACCCGGCGGTATGCGCTGGCATTGCGGTGGACCGCGCTGGATGCCGACAGCGGCAATGTGCTGGCCACCCTGAGATCCAACCGGGCCCAGTCGGTGGAGGCACTGACCGAAGCTTTCAGGGAGTTTCATGCCCCCATGCAGAACGCCCTGATGGCTGACCGAAGTGGCCGGATTGCCTTCAAGGCCATTGGAAAGGTGCCTGTTCGCCATCCTGAGAACGACATCCGGGGCGTGGCACCCTCACCCGGATGGGACCCCCGCTATGACTGGCAAGGCTGGTTACCGTTCGATCAGACACCCGAAGATGACGGTCGCCGTGGCTGGATTGCCACCGCCAATCAGCGCGTCCATGGTCCGGACTACCCCCACTTTCTGACCCAGGACTGGGCGCCTCCGTACCGGCAGGAGCGCATCGAAGCATTGCTCGAAGCGAGCCCGAAACATGACCTTCTCAGCTTCCAGCGCTTGCATGGTGACCTGATGTCCCACGCCACGGTGCGGCTCCTGCCGTTTCTCCGCAAGACCGAAACCGATCATCCCCTGGGCAGGCAGGCACTGAATGTTCTGAAGGATTTTGACGGACAGATGCGAGCCGACAGCGCCGCTGCGCTGATCTACAGCGTGTGGATCGACGAGTTGGCGCGTGGCGTGATCGGGCAGCGGCTGGGACGCGAACGGTTTGAAGGCCTGTACGGCAAGCGCCTGTTCCGCAGCGCCATCGAAGGCATTCTGGAGCGCGATGATCGTGACTGGTGTGGCGATGCCGGGTGTGGTCCTGCCAGTTCTGACGCTCTCCATCGCGCGCTGGTGCGGCTGGAGAGGGAACAGGGCAGCGACGTCTCCGCCTGGCGCTGGGGGAAGGCCCATCCGGCCATTTCGGTGCACCGACCCCTGAGCAATGTCAAAGCGCTGGCCCCCTGGTTCGAAGTGAGAACCGACACCGGCGGAGACCCCTTCACCGTGAACGTCGGCCAGTACCATCTCGACAAGGTGGATGCGCCGTATGCCAACCGGCACGCCGCCAGCCTGAGGGCCGTGTATGACCTCGCCGATCCCGAACGCTCGGTCTTCATCTACCAGACCGGGCAGAGCGGAAATGTGTTTTCGCCGCGTTACCGCGACATGGCCCGGACCTGGGCCGATGTCGGCTATCGGTCGTTGAAGCTCTCACCCGAACTGTGGATCAGTCAACTGAAACTGCGACCTTGAACGGATGAGCCTGTCTCAGACCAGGGGATTGGTGGAGGTGGCGGTGTTCTTGGCCAGGGCCGTTTCGTTGTAGCGCTGAACCACGGTTTCAATCTGGTTGACCAAGGCGCTCAATTCTTCGCCGCTGATCTGACCGTCCTTGTTGGCATCGAGCGAGGCCATCAGACTTTCGACAGTGTTGGCCTGGCTGTCACCGGCTGTGGTGGTGTTGTCGGCCGCGGCCACGGGTGTTGAACCGGTGGGTGAGACCGCGCTGGTCATGTCAACGGCACCGGTGTCAGTGCTGATCGGTGCGATACCGGGCATGCTCGGCATGCCGCCTTGCGGGAGCACGGTGGTTTCCACCGTCTGGGTGGTCACTGTCCGGTAGGCGATCGGGGCAGCGCTCCTGGCGGCCTCGCCGGTGAACTCGGCCAGACTGAGCACCCCGTCACCATCGGTATCACGGCTGGCGAACGAATCGGCCGAGAAACCGGAACCCTGGTTCTGCATGTAGTTCTGGACGTTGCCCAGCGAGGACAGCAGACCACCAACCACATTGCCCACTTCGGACAGGTTCAGGCTGCCGTCGGCATCGCCGTCGAAGTTGGAGAACATGCCGGCGGCTTCGCCTTCGCCCAGTTCCACGCCCAGTTTGCCCGCGGCCTTCTCCAGCACCGCCTGGAACTCGGTCTGGGTGACGTTGCCGTCGGCATCGGTGTCCAGTTTTTTCATGGCCTTGGCCTGAAGCTGACTGGCCATGCCCGACATGAACAGGCTGGTGGGAGAGAAGAGACTTTCAACGGAGCTCATGGCGGTTCCTTTCATCACGGACGGCCGCATCTGCGGAATGTGGCTATCGTCCGGGAAAAGCGCCGTGAGCAAACCTCACAACAAGCGAGCTGCAGGCCGCCTTTTCAAGCGTTTGGAGCCTACTTCAGGTTGCCTGACAGGAACTGCGCCAGGCGTTCGCTGCGGGGGCGAGACAACACCTCCTTGGGCATGCCTTGCTCTTCGATACGGCCCTGGTGCAGGAAGATGACGTGGTTGGAGACCTCTCGGGCAAACCCCATTTCGTGGGTGACCACAAGCATGGTCCGGCCTTCTTCGGCCAGCAGCTTCATCACCCGCAGCACTTCACCCACCAGCTCGGGATCGAGAGCACTCGTGGGCTCATCAAAGAGCATGACCGCCGGTTCCACCGCCAGTGCCCTGGCAATGGCCACCCGCTGCTGCTGCCCACCGCTCATGTGCGCCGGATACCGGTCCTCGACCCCCTTGAGGCCGACGCGTTCCAGGTACTTGCGGGCGGTTTCCACCGCCTGGTCGCGCGGCACACCCAGCACATGGACCGGGGCTTCGATGATGTTCTGGAGGACCGTCATGTGGGCCCACAGGTTGAAATGCTGGAACACCATGGCCAGGCGGGTTCGCATGCGCTGCAACTGGGCCGCGTTGACGGCCTGGAGTTCACCATGGCGATCGGCTTTGAGTTCGAGCACCTCGCCGCTGAGGGCAATGCGTCCCTGGTTGGGCTTCTCCAGCAGGTTGATGCAGCGCAGCAGGGTGCTCTTGCCAGAGCCCGAACTGCCGATCAGGCTGATCACATCGCCCGCCCGGGCTTGCAGCGATACCCCTTTGAGCACTTCGTTGTTGCCAAAGCGCTTGTGAATGTCATGCACATCCAGCAGGACAGCATCGGCAGAGGTCGGGTTCGTGTTCATGAGTGGAGTGGACTCAGGCGCCCAGCAGGTCACCGGTTCTAAAGGGTGTGGCACCGGCAATCTTGCCGATCTCGCCACCTGCGTGCAGGTAGCGTTCACGTACGGTCGCGTACAGCACGCCTGTGACTTCGGCGCAAACGGGCCACACGCGGGACTGATCTTCGGCGGTCGGGTCGATCACCTCGGCAACCACCTGACCGGCCTGAACCACCTCACCAGGTTTGGCCAGCAGTGCGAGGACACCAGGGACCGGGCTACGCAGTGTCTGCGACCCGGAGAGCGGGGTGGGGGAACAGGGCAGGGGAGGCAGTGCGGGCCTATCGCCGAGCACGACGCCCAGATGAACCAGGTAGCCCAGGATGGCAGCGGCATCCTGTTCGGCGAACTCGTGCCGGACATCGGTCTCGCCCCTCAGTTCAATGGTGGTGCTGGCGCAACCTTGCTTGAGAGCGTCTGGCATGCCCGAGGCCACCATGCGGTCACGCAACTGCCACCAAAGACCGGAGAGCCGTTCATCAAATGGTCCCCCCCCGGATTCCCGGGCCAGCAGCACCGCTTTGGCCTGCAGCAGGCGAGCCAAAGGTTCCAGTGGTGGCCAGCAGGCATCTTCGCTGTAGAGGTGCAGGACGGCCTCACAGTCACAGTGGAGATCGAGCACGACATCGGCATCGTGCGCCAGGATGAGCAACTGCCGGCGCAGACTCTGCAGTTCGGTCTGAGGCTGCCAGTCCTGCAGCCAGGCACCCACTGCCTCACGGACCAAGGCAACATTTTTCTGCGGATCGTCACCCAGTCTGGGAGACAGTGTGGCCCAGACAGCGTCTGCCAGATCGGGATAGTGGCGATTGAAATTCTCGGAGCTGTCGAACTCAAACCGCCCCTGGGCGTGATGGTCGATCCGCTGTCCCAATCCGATCGGGTTGGCAGCGGGAACCAGAACCACCTCACCCGCCAGGGCGCCGGCGGCTTCTGCGCGATCGAGCAATGACCTCAGGTGATGGGCAACCAGCATGCCGGGCAATTCCTCGGCATGAAGGCTGGCCTGGATGTAAACCTTGGGCCTGGCGCCGGGCGTGCCATAGTGGAACGACACCAGATTCTTGCGGCTGCCCAGGCTCGGGCTGAGAAGCTCATGTTCAACGCGTCGCATGCGTGATTCCAGAGGGAAGTTCAATGACGGCGAGGTGCCAGATGGGCCAGAAAGCGCCGTTCAGCAAGACGGAAGAACCCCACCAACGTGAAGGTGATGCACAGATAGATCGCCGCCGCGAAGATGTAGGCTTCAAACGGAAGGTAGAAATCCGAATAGATGCGGCCCGCCGCGGCGGTGACATCCATCATGGCGGGCACTGCACTGGCCAGGCTGGTGCTGTGAAGCATCATGACGACCTCGTTGCTGTAAGCCGGCAAGGTTCTGCGCAGGGCACTGGGCATCACAATGCGCCGCATGGTTTGCCAGCGGCTCATGCCCATCGCCTGTGCGGCCTCGATCTCGCCGTGGGCTGTTTCCCGGATCGCGCCCGCAATCATCTCGGCGGTATACCCCGCCGTGTTCAGGCTGAAGGCCAGCAGGGCGCAGAAGAAGGGCTCCTTGAAATAAGTCCAGGGCCACACGTCATTCCAGCGGTCCTGCACCCACTCAAGCTGGGCGATGCCGTAGTAGATCAGGTAGACCTGAATCAGCAGTGGCGTGCCACGAATGACATAGGTATAGGCACCCACCACCCAACGCAGCACCGCCACCTGGCTGGTCAGGGCCAATGCGAAGACCAGGGCCAGTACCGCACCAATCAGAAGGGAAGACGCCAGCAGGCTGGCCGTGGTGACCAGACCTTCCCAGTACAGAGCCAGATTCTTGGCCTGGAAAATGATGTCCCAGCGCATGGTTCAGACCTGTCCCCGGCGAACGCCAAGGCTGTAGCGCCGGTCGAGCCAGCGAAGGGCCCACAGGGAGACCGAGGTGTAGACCAGGAACAAGCCCGCAGCAAACAGATAGAACGTGAACGGTTCGCGAGTGGCAGAACTGGCCTGCTTGGCCAGGTAAGTCATTTCCTGCAGCCCGATCAGGCTGACCAGGGCGGTGGCCTTGATGAGCACCAGCCAGTTGTTCGTGAAACCGGGCAGTGCGTAGCGAACCATCTGGGGCAGCGTGATGCGAAGAAACGTCTGCAGACGACCCATGCCGAAAGCCCAGGCCGCTTCCATCTGCCCTTTGGGGATCGACAGGATGGCGCCACGGAAAGTCTCGGTCATGTAGGCGCCGTAGATGAATCCGATGGTGAGCACACCTGCTGCAAACGGATTGATGTCGACAGTGGCTTTGCTGCCCGACAGCGTCAGCAGGTGGTTGATGCCGATGGTGCCGCCGTAAAAAATCAGCAGCATCAGCACCAGTTCGGGTACACCACGCACCAGCGTGGTGTACACCGTGGCCAGGCCGACCAGAGGCGGTCGGCCTGACAGCTTGGCAGCTGCCCCCAAGAGGCCCAGCAAGATGGAGACCGCCAGGGCCGCCAGAGAGACGCCCACCGTGAGGAGGGCGCCCTGCAGGATGGAGGCAAAGTAGCCGGACAAAGGCAAGTTCCTTCGGATTACTTGACGCCGTAGGGGTCGAAGTCGAAGTACTTCTTGGCCACCGTTTCGTAGACACCGTTGCCGCGGATGGCGGCGATGGCGGCGTTCAGCTGGTTGCGCAGGTCGTCTTCACCCTTGCGCAGGGCCACACCAACGCCATAGCCGAAGTACTTGATGTCATCCAGCACCGGACCCACAAAGCCGTAGCCCTTGCCTTCGTCCTTGCGCAGGAAGCCACCGTTCACCTCGACCTGGTCAGCCACGGTACCGTCCAGACGGCCCGACTTGATGTCCAGATAGACCTGGTCCTGGGCCTCGTAGGGCACCACATTCACGCCAGCGGGCTTGAGCTCGCCCATCGCGTACTTCTCCTGGGTGCTGCCCTTGAGCACGCCAATCTTCTTGCCCTTGAGCGAAGCCGGGTCGGTGTAAGCCGTGCCTTCCTTGACCACGATGCGGCTGGGGGTGGCGTAGTACTTGTCCGAGAAATCGACAGCCTGCTTGCGCTCGTCGGTGATCGACATCGAGCTGATGATCACGTCGTACTTCTTGGCCTGCAGACCGGGGATCATGCTGTCCCAGACCTGTTCGACGTACACGCACTTGCGCTTCATTTCCGCGCAGAGGGCTTCGGCGATGTCCACATCGAAACCGGTGGGCTTGCCGTCGGCCGTCTTGAAGGTGAACGGCTCGTAGGTCGGGTCAATGGCGACCTTCAGTTCGGGCATCTCGGCCGGAGCCGGTGCCGGAGCGGCTGCCGGTGCAGCAGGAGCGGCAGCAGGCGCCGGCGCTTCCGATTTGCCACAGCCAGCCAGAGTGACAGCGCCGATCAGACCGGCGGTCAGAAACAGGTGTTTCATGGATTTCCTCAGAGTGTTGAAAAGAAGGCCTGGAACCGATTGGACTCCCGGACAGGATCCCGATTGTAGGGTTGGGCAGTCCAATTTATTCGTGCACCACGATGGTGTTTCCACCGATAGGTGTCTCTAATGCGCAAACCTCATGCCAGAGCGATGAGGTGTCGTCCATTGGCAATCAATTCAACTTAACATAATATACATCGTAGAATATTTGGGAGGTAGAAATAACCGTTGGACCCGGGTCCTTCGGTTCTCCTGTGACGAGTCGATTCGGATCAATCCTCGACGAAGGCTTCCTCGCGCTTCTTCTTGATCGATGGCAACAGCACCACGATCAGCAGCAGACCAGCCACCGCCAGCAAGCTGGCCGACAAAGGACGGGTCACAAACACCGACCAGTCACCGCGGGAGATCAGCAGCGCTCGCCGCAGGTATTCCTCCATCATCGGACCGAGGATCAGGCCCAGCAGCAAGGGCGCCGGCTCACAGCCCAGTTTGAGGAACAGGTATCCGATGAAACCAAACAACGCGACCATCCAGATGTCGAAGTTGTTGTTGTTCGTCGAATACACACCAATGGCGCAGAACAGCACGATGGCCGGGAACAACCAGCGGTACGGCACCGTCAGCAACTTGATCCACATGCCAATGAGCGGCAGGTTCAGGACGATCAGCATCAGGTTGCCGATCCACATGGACGCGATCAGACCCCAGAACAGCTCCGGGTTGCTGGTCATCACCTGCGGACCCGGCTGGATGTTGTGGATGGTCATGGCACCCACCATCAGCGCCATCACGGCGTTGGGCGGAATGCCCAGCGTCAGGAGCGGGATGAAGGACGTTTGCGAACCTGCGTTGTTGGCCGACTCCGGGGCAGCGACACCACGGATGTTGCCTTGCCCGAACGGAACCTCACCGGGCTTGAGTTTGGTCTTCTTCTCGATGGTGTAGGCGGCAAATGCCGACAGCAGCGCGCCACCGCCGGGCAGGATGCCCAGTGCCGAACCCAGGGCGGTGCCACGTATGACCGCGGGGAACATGCGCTTGAAGTCCTCTGCCGTCGGCATGATGCCCTTGACCTTGCCGGTGAACACCTCGCGCTGCTCGTCGGACTGGGACAGGTTGCTGATGATCTCGCCGTAGCCGAACACCCCCATCGCGATGACGATGAAGCTGATGCCGTCGGTCAACTCGGGGATGTCAAAGCTGTAGCGGGCGACCCCGGAGTTCACGTCCGTGCCGACCAGACCGAACAGCAGGCCCAGGACGATCATGGCGAGTGCCTTGATCAACGAGCCGGAGGCCAGCACCACGGCGCCGATCAGGCCCACGATCATCAGCGAGAAGTACTCGGCAGGGCCGAACTCCAGGGCAATTTCAGTCAATGGAGGCGCAAATGCCGCAATGACCAGGGTACCGACGCAGCCCGCAAAGAACGAGCCGATGCCCGCCGCGGCCAGCGCAGGGCCTGCCCTGCCCTTGCGGGCCATCTGGTAACCGTCGATCACGGTGACCACCGAAGACGATTCGCCGGGCAGGTTCACCAGGATGGCGGTTGTCGAGCCACCATACTGGGCACCGTAGTAGATGCCCGCCAGCATGATGAGGGCGGCCACAGGGGGCAACCCGTATGTCACGGGCAGCAGCATGGCGATGGTCGGCACCGGGCCGAGGCCGGGCAGCACGCCGATGAGGGTGCCCAAGAGGCAGCCGACCAGTGCGTAGACCAGGTTCTGGAAAGTGAAAGCGACGCCGAAGCCCAGCGTCAGGTTCTCGATGAGTTCCATATGACAGGGTCCCCCTTCAGTTGGTCAGGAAGGCAGGCCACACGGGGAACTGCAGCTTCAGCAGATACACGAAGGCCACATAGCAGCCGACGGCCAGAATCGTCGCCAGGATCAGGCTTTCCTTCAGGCTGGCGCCCGGACGTGCAAAGCTGGCGATGACCACCAAGGCATAGATGGCCACCACCAGACCGAAAGCCGGCAAACCCAAGGCAGGCACACCTGCCAGCAAGGCACCAAACGCGAGGTTGGCCCCCAGGATGAAAACCATGGGGCGCCATGCGAACGCGCCGATGCGATCACCGCCCGGAGGTCCGGAGGTAAATGACTTGAACATGATCACCATCCCCAGGATGGCAAGCAGTATGCCGAGCACAAAGGGGAAGTACCCAGGACCCATACGGGCCGCCTCCCCGATCTCGTATTCACGTGCGCCCCAGGCGAAGGCACCGCCGACAGCGGTGAACATCAGCCCGGAGAAAAAGTCTTTCTGACTGGCCAGTGCCACGGGAGATCTCCTCTTTTTGGTGGAACCGGCCGATTGTGGGCCTGAGGAGCCCTGCCGGGCATGTGGGTTACACCTACGGTGATCTGAGTCCCGAAGTCACCAGCGTCCGGTCGGCTGGGCCGCGCGGACCGCCTCGGCAATCCGGCGGGCAGCGGCTTCCCGTCCGGCGCGACGGGCAAAGTCGATGGCATTGAGCCCCTGCTGGTTGCGCAGGCTGGCGTCTGCGCCCTCTTCCAGCAACAGTTCCAGCACCTCGAACTGGCCGTACTGAGCGGCCATCATCAGGGGCGTGGTCTTGTTGGGCGACTCGGCGTCGATATAGGCGTGATGGTCCAGCAGCAGGCGGGCCACTTCCAGACTGGCTGGTTCCTTGCTGCTGGCGGCGTAATGCAGGGGCGTCCATCCGGGATGATTCACCTGCGCCTTGCGATCCACAATCAGTCGGCGGGCCAGCGCCACCTCACCCTTGATCGCGGCCAGCATCAGTGGCGTCTCCCCTGCTCCATTCTTGCTGTTGACGTCCACCACGTTCTGGTCAAGCAGGAAGTTGGCCACCTTGGTGGCCCCCTGGCGGATGGCCAGGGTCAGGCCCGTTTCACCTTTTTCGTTGCGGGTGTTCAGGTCGAAGCCGCGCAGGGTCAACTCGATCACCGTGGACTCGTCGTTGCGCATGGCCGCGGTGAAGAAGCGCTCGAACGAGTTGGCCCAGGCAGTCGACAGGACTGAAGAAAAAAAACAAGTAAAAACAAAAAGCTTTTTACCAAACTTCATGTTGATTCTTGATTTATTCCAAGGCAGTCAACTCAGTACAGCTGAGAAAAGCGCCTCGAAGTTCCGGCTGCTGGAATCCGCCACGGACTCGACCGACACGCCTTTGACGTCCGCGATGCAGGCCGCCACGTAAGGGACCAACGCCGGGGAATTCGTCTTTCCCCGGTAGGGGACCGGCGCCAGGTAGGGGCTGTCGGTTTCGATCAGGATCCGGTCCATGGGCACCAGGCGAACCACCTCGCGCAGATCGGCGGCGTTCTTGAAGGTGATGATGCCCGAGAAGGAGATGTAGAGCCCCATGTCGAGGGCTGCGCGGGCCACCGCCTCGGTCTCGGTGAAGCAGTGGAGCACACCACGCAATGGGGCCAGGTCCGGAAGCGCATCGTCGCCAGCGGACAGACCGCCGTGGTGGCCCAGCATGGCCAGGGTGTCCTCGGATGCACTGCGGGTATGGACGACGACCGGCAGGTCGGCGCGCCGGGCCGCTTCAATGTGGACCCGGAATCGCTCCCGTTGCCAGGCCATGTCGGCCACGCTACGCCCATTCAGCCGGTAGTAGTCCAGACCGGTTTCCCCAATCCCGACCACCCGAGGCCGACGGGCCAGCGCCAAAAGCTCGTCTACGGAGGGTTCCCGCACGCCCTCGTTGTCGGGGTGAACGCCCACCGTGGCCCACAACTGGGCATGTCCGGCGGCCAGGGCGTGGACATCCTCAAATTCCTCCAGAGTGGTGCAGATCGTCAGAGCCCGGTCGACGCCGGCCGAGGACATGGCCTGCAGAACACCGGCGATGTCATGGCGCAGTTCGGGAAAGCTCAGGTGGCAATGAGAGTCGGTGAACATGAAGAACAACAGGATGACCAGCCTGCCCCACCACGCTGCAACGCCAGCGTACCTGACGGGTGTCAGATGGTCTGGGTAGGACGGTCCGAGGCCAGGTGCGCCCCCAGGATGTCTTCGATCTTGGCCTTGAGTTGACGCGACTTTTCGTCGGCAGGAAAGCGTATGCCGACGCCTTGTGTACGGCCACCGGCTGCCTTGGCAGGGGTGACCCAAGCCACCTTGCCCGCCACCGGATAACGCTGGGGGTCATCGGGCAGGCTCAACAGCACGTAGACGTCGTCGCCCAGGCGGTACTCACGCGTCGACGGTATGAAGATACCCCCATCCGCAAACAGTGGGATGTACGCAGCGTACAGCGCAGCCTTTTCCTTGATGGAAAGCTGGATGACGCTGGGGCGAGGCGCTGTGGATGCGGGCGTGCTCATGAATTCCTAGTGTAGCGGGAAAGCACCTGCCGGGCACGTGCTGCCCACGCATCCTGAAGCAGACCGGCCTGGAATGGATGCTCGACCGTGCGGGAGGCCTGCATCAATTCCCTGGCCCAGGCGGACAGTCGCTGCGGATGCGCATTCATCGGCAGGGCGGCCGGTTCGAAATAGCGGGGTGCCCCGCCGGCGCCGGTGGCCTGAAGGTCGTGGCAGAGCTTTTGCAGCACGTCCAGCTGGCGAGCCGGTGGCCAGTCGCTCATGGCGCTCCAGTCGCCCTTGGCGATGGCCGCGGGCAGCCGGTCCCAGACATCGGCTCGAAGACCCTGCGCTGCCAGCGTCAGCACATCGGCCGGACGACCGCCACAGGCGCGCAGGAGGATGCGGACCTGGGCGGCATCGACATCGGTGCGTGCCCCGCGCTGCTGGAGCTGCTGCACGAGCCACGGCACGGCCTCGTCGGGGTCGGGCCACTGCATCAGGTGGGTCTGGCAGCGGCTTCGGATGGTGGGCAGCAGCTGGTGCGCGGCCTCGGTAGCGAGCACGAACCGGACGTCGCCCACCGGTTCCTCTAGGGTCTTGAGCAGTGTGTTGGCCGACTCGATGTTCATGCGATCGGCCGGGAACACCAACACCACCTTGCCACGCCCGCGCGAGTGGGACATCTGGGCAAACGCGATGGCCTGGCGTGCAGCCTCCACGCGGATGAACTTGCTGGGCTTGCGCTTCTTGTCGTCGATCTCTTTCTGGGCTCCCTCGTCCAGGGGCCAGCCCAGGTCCAGTGCCACCGTCTCTGGCATGAGCACGCACAGGTCGGCGTGCGTGCGCACATCGATCGCATGGCAACTGGGACACTGGCCGCAGGCGCCCTCTTCTCCCGGCTGCTCGCACAGCCAGGCGCGCGCCAATGCCAGCGCGAGGTCGTACTGGCCCAGTCCCGACGGTCCTGCCAGCAGGAGCGCGTGACCGCGGTGTCCCTGTGTCTGCTGGCACTGCCGCTGCAGCCAGGGGGCCATGGAGTTGGCGGTTTCCGGCATGATGGGCAACCGAATGGATCAGGCAATCCAGCCGCGCAGGCGGAATACCGACTGCACCTCCTGCCAGACCGCCTCGACCGGCTGGTTGGCGGAAATGCGCGCAAAACGCTGCGGATCGCCCGCCATACGCTGACCGTAGCCGTGGGCCACCCGCGCAAAGAACTCCGTCGGCAGGGCTTCGAATCGGTCGGGGCTGCGGGCCTGGGACAGTCGCTGGGCAGCCACTTCCGGTGGCAGGTCAAACCAGACCGTGAGATCGGGCTGGCGCAGTGGCTGACCATCCTGCCCGGTGTGCTGGACCCACTGTTCCAGCGAACCCAGCACCGACAGGTCGAATCCACGGCCGTATCCCTGATAGGCAAAGGTGGCGTCGGTGAAGCGGTCGCACAACACCACTTCGCCCCGCGCGAGCGCCGGTTCAATCACCTCCAGCAGGTGGTGGCGCCTGGCGGCAAACATCAGCAGGGCCTCACACAGGGGGTCCATCGGGTCGTTGAGCACCAGCGCGCGCAGCTTTTCGGCCAGCGG
>JAJPEW010000203.1 GCA_021166755.1 Hydrogenophaga sp.
CACGTCCCCCGCGCATCCAGTCCCAGCCAGCCATAGCAAGCCGGGACCTGGGGCCACTTGGCCATGGCAGCCTTCACAATCTCATCCATCACACCTCCTGCGGCTGTGCCGTCTCTTTCGACACAGCATGACTGAGCAACCAGGCACCCACCGCCTCCGGCATGGTCCAGACATGCCCCGGCAGACGCCACCGGGGCAGTGACGCCGGAAACCCCACATGTCCACCATGAGCCGGTTGCCACAAGGTCACGCAAGGACCCACTTCCCTGGCGCAGGGCAGTGAGGCGGCGGGCACGAACGGATCATTCAGCGCATTGAGCGCCAGGGCCGGCACGCGGATGGCCGACAAACAGGGCTTGGCCGATGCCCGGCGCCAGTAGTCATCCGTGTTGCGAAAGCCGTGCAGCGGCGCCGTGAACAGGTTGTCAAATTCGTACAGATCGCGGGCTCGCCGCAGTGCTTCACCATCGAACAGATCCGGATGCTGCTGCAACTTGCGCAGGGCCTTGGGCACCATGGTGTTGAGAAACATCCGGGTATAGACCAGGCGGTTGAAGCCTTGCCCGATGGCATGTCCACCCGCGGCCAGATCCAGCGGCGAGCAGACCGATGCGATGGCACCCACCACCCCCTGGATCGCGGCACCATGTTCCCCCGCCCACCTCATCAAGGCATTGCCACCCAGCGACACGCCCGCCGCCATGCGCGGCCGCTCTGGCTGCAGGACAGCAAAGCGGCGCAGGATCCAGTCGATTTCCTGATGATCGCCGGAATGGTAGGCGCGCGGTGCCAGGTTCAGTTCACCGGAGCAGCCGCGAAAGTGTGGAACCGCCATCAGCACACCCTGACGCGCTGCCCAGTCGGCAAACGCCACGGCGTACTGGCTGGAAGACGAACCCTCCAAGCCATGAAAGAGCACCAGCAGGGGCGCCCCTTCCTTCACCGGGTGTGTGGTCCAGTCGACGTCGATGAAGTCACCGTCAGGGGTGGTCCAGCGCTCACGGCGCCAGTGCGGACGTGGACCGATGTGGCGCCGTGCGAGGACGGCGGACCACAGGGTCTGCGCATTGCCACCGGGTAGCCAGCGCGGCGCCCGATACCGCTCATCCAGCGGCGCGACTGGATACGTTCTTTCATACGGGGCCCCCCGGGTGTCCCTGGCCTGCCACGATGTGGGCGTTCGGATCATCGTCCCGCAGACCCCGCCGGACCTACCCGTCGATTCATCACGATCAGCAATTCTTCCTGCAAAGCCTTGTTCATCTGGGCGAAGGTTCGCAACTTCCGGGTGGTCTCTCGCAGGTGATCGGACAGCCTTTTGGTGATGGCCAGCAACAGGCGCGAGCCGACCCGCGGATCATCCCTGAGCAATCGCATCAGGGCCGTACGGGTCAGGATGGCCGCAGCCACATCCGTCACCGCGGTGCAGTTGGCTGACCGCGGTCCACCGTCCAGCATGCCCATTTCGCCGATCAGGCTACCGGGACCTAGAACGTCATAGACCAGCGGCTCCCCATCGCCAGGGTTGGCGCTGTCCACGGAAATGTCTCCCTCCAACACCAGCAGCATGAAATCGTTACGACGAACCTCCCCCTCACGGATGAAGACGGTGCCGGCCGCAAACCGTTTGGGTCGCATGTAACCCACAATCTTCACCGCATCCGCCAACGTCAGGTCATCCAGAGCCGACGGGGTCACCAGCAGACGCGCGGCCACCTCTTCGGGGCTCAGGTCGGGGCTTTCAAGAATGGACGTCATGGCGGGAGACTGCTCGTTGCAATGGTAGTGCGGCTGTCCGAAGGGATGCAAACTGGCGGCTCAAAAAAAAACCGGCCGCGAACGGCCGGTTGTCTGGGCGCCGGGCATGCATCCCGAGCCAGGTTCACTTCTTCTGGCGATACTTGCGCAGGGCAGCGATCTGTGCCGCCATGACCGCCAGCTCCGACGTGGCCTTGGCCAGGTCGATATCGCTCTTGGCGTTCTTGACGGCTTCCTCGGCCTGCTTGCGCGCATCGTTGGCCTTGGCCTCGTCCAGGTCATGGCCGCGGATGGCCGTGTCGGACAGAACCGTGATGCGGTTGGGCTGCACCTCCAGGATGCCGCCGGCCACGAACACGAATTCCTCGTCCCCGTCGGCCTTCTCGATGCGCACCGCACCCGGCTTGATGCGGGTGATCAGCGGAATGTGCCCGGGCAGAATGCCGAGCTCGCCCGCTTCGCCGGGCAGCGCCACAAACTTGGCCTCGCCGGAGAAGATGGACTCTTCGGCGCTGACCACATCGACGTGGATGGTGCTCATAGTTGCTCCTGTGAAAAGGGGAAAGTGGTCTCAGTGGAGAGCCCCGAAGGGCCCCGCACTTAGGCGACTTTCTTGGCCTTTTCGAACGCCTCGTCGATCGTGCCGACCATGTAGAAGGCCTGCTCGGGCAGGTGATCGCACTCACCGGCGGTGATCATCTTGAAACCGCGGATGGTTTCCGACAGCGGCACGTACTTGCCGGGCGAGCCGGTGAACACTTCGGCGACGTGGAACGGCTGCGACAGGAAACGCTGGATCTTGCGGGCGCGGGCCACGGCCAGCTTGTCTTCGGGAGCCAGTTCGTCCATGCCCAGAATGGCGATGATGTCGCGCAGTTCCTTGTAGCGCTGCAGCGTGCCTTGCACGGCGCGGGCCACTTCGTAGTGCTCCTGACCCACCACCAGCGGGTCCAGCTGGCGGCTGGTGGAGTCCAGCGGATCCACGGCAGGGTAGATACCCAGTGCAGCGATGTCACGCGACAGCACCACGGTGGAGTCCAGGTGGGCGAAGGTCGTGGCCGGCGAAGGGTCGGTCAGGTCGTCCGCAGGCACGTACACGGCCTGGATCGAGGTGATCGAGCCCACCTTGGTGGACGTGATCCGCTCTTGCAGGCGGCCCATTTCTTCGGCCAGCGTCGGCTGGTAGCCCACGGCGGAAGGCATACGACCCAGAAGGGCGGACACTTCGGTACCGGCCAGGGTGTAACGGTAGATGTTGTCCACGAAGAACAGCACGTCACGGCCTTCGTCACGGAAGGACTCGGCGATGGTCAGACCGGTCAGGGCCACGCGCAGACGGTTGCCCGGGGGCTCGTTCATCTGGCCGTAGACCATGGCCACTTTCGACTCGGCCAGGTTGTCCAGCTTCACGACGCCGGAATCGGCCATCTCGTGATAGAAGTCGTTACCTTCACGGGTACGCTCACCCACGCCGGCAAACACGGACAGACCCGAGTGCGCCTTGGCGATGTTGTTGATGAGCTCCATCATGTTCACAGTCTTGCCCACACCGGCACCACCGAACAGACCCACCTTGCCGCCCTTGGCGAACGGGCAGACCAGGTCGATCACCTTGATGCCGGTTTCCAGCAGTTCGGTCGACGGCGACAGCTCGTCATAGGCCGGAGCCTTGCGGTGGATGGAGGACGTCAGTTCCTGGCTCACGGGGCCGCGCTCGTCAATCGGCTGACCCAGCACATCCATGATGCGGCCCAGGGTGGCCTTGCCGACCGGCACCGTGATGGGGGCGTTGGTGTTGGTCACCACCATGCCGCGGCGCAGGCCGTCGGACGAACCCAGCGCAATCGTGCGGAACACGCCGTCGCCGATCTGCTGCTGGACTTCCAGCGTCAGGGCGGAACCTTCCATCTTCAGGGCGTCGTAAACGCGCGGCATCTGGTCGCGGGGGAATTCCACGTCCACGACGGCGCCGATGCACTGAACAATCTTGCCTTGTGCTTGAGACATGATGTGTACCTTTGAGTTTCTCTAGATTTCAGTTGAGCGCCGGGGATCAGACCGCCGCAGCGCCGGCCACGATTTCCGACAGCTCTTTCGTGATGCCGGCCTGGCGGGTCTTGTTGTAGACCAGCTTGAGTTCGCTGATGACGTTACCGGCGTTGTCGGTCGCGGCCTTCATGGCCACCATGCGGGCCGATTGCTCGGACGCCATGTTTTCAGCGACCGCCTGGTAGACCAGGGCCTCGACGTAGCGCAGGAGCAGCTCGTCGATCACCGCCGGCGCATCCGGTTCGTAGATGTAGTCCCAATCCCTGCC
The DNA here is from genome assembly GCA_021166755.1 of Hydrogenophaga sp. Lineage (GTDB taxonomy): Bacteria > Pseudomonadota > Gammaproteobacteria > Burkholderiales > Burkholderiaceae_C > Hydrogenophaga > Hydrogenophaga bisanensis. Next base: position 4,076 of record JAJPEW010000203.1, read on the forward strand.
ACCGGCACCCGACTGCAGTTCGGTGGACGACAAGGGCAGCAACTGCTCGACCACGGCTTCCTGCTTCATCGTGTTGATGAATTTGGTGTAGCAGAGGTAGACCGCGTTGATGCGACCTTCGGTGTAGGCATCCAGCAGCACCTTGACGGGGCCGATCAGCTTCTCCAGATGGGGGGTATCCCCCAGACTGGTCACGCTGGACACCACCTTGGCACCCACGCGGTTCATGAAGCCCAGACCCTTGTTGCCGATGGCCACCACCTCGGCGCCCTGACCCTGACCTTGCAGCTCCTTGAGCTGGTTGGTCACGGCGCGCAGCACGTTGGTGTTGAGGCCGCCACACAGACCCTTGTCGGTGGTGACGACCACAAAACCGGCGGTCTTGGCGTCGTTGCGCTCCATGAACGGATGCGTGTACTCGGGGTTGGCCTTGCTCAGGTTGCCCACGATCTGACGCACCTTCTCGCTGTAGGGCCGGGCCGAACGCATGCGGTCCTGCGCCTTGCGCATTTTGGAGGCGGCCACCATTTCCATGGCTTTGGTGATCTTCTTGGTGTTTTCCACCGATTTGATCTTGCCGCGGATTTCCTTACCTGCTGCCATTGCTGCTCCTTAGCTCGCCAAGGGCGGGTCAGTACGTGCCAGTCTTCTTGAAGTCGGCGATGGCGGCGGTCAGCTGAGCTTCAGCGTCCTTGTCCATGGCCTTGTCGTTCTCGAGCTTGGCCAGCAGGGCAGCGTGCTTGTCCTTCAGGAAGGCATGCAAACCAGCTTCGAACGACAGAATCTTCTTGACATCCACATCGTCCATGTAGCCCTTGTTCACGGCGAACAGCGTGGCGGCCATCAGCGAGATGGGCAGCGGGGCGTACTGGGCCTGCTTGAGCAGTTCGGTCACGCGGGCACCGCGGTCCAGCTGCTTACGGGTGGCTTCGTCCAGATCGGAGGCGAACTGCGCAAAAGCGGCCAGTTCGCGGTACTGGGCCAGGTCGGTACGGATACCGCCGGACAGCGACTTGATCAGCTTGGTCTGGGCGGCACCACCGACGCGGGACACGGAGATACCGGCGTTGATGGCGGGACGGATACCGGCGTTGAACAGGCTGGTTTCCAGGAAGATCTGACCGTCGGTGATCGAGATCACGTTGGTCGGCACGAAAGCGGACACGTCGCCGGCCTGGGTTTCGATGATCGGCAGTGCCGTCAGCGAACCGGTCTTGCCCTTGACTTCGCCCTTGGTGAAGGCTTCGACATAGTCGGCGTTCACGCGGGCTGCACGCTCGAGCAGACGGCTGTGCAGGTAGAACACGTCGCCGGGGTAGGCTTCACGACCCGGGGGACGGCGCAGCAGCAGGGACACCTGACGGTAGGCCACGGCCTGCTTGGACAGGTCGTCGTACACGATCAGGGCGTCCTGACCACGGTCACGGAAGTACTCGCCCATGGTGCAGCCAGCGTAGGCCGACAGGTACTGCATGGCGGCCGATTCGGACGCGGAAGCAGCCACCACGATGGTGTAGTCCATGGCGCCGGCCTGCTCCAGGGCGCGCACCACGTTCTTGATGGACGACGCCTTCTGGCCGATGGCGACGTACACGCAGGTCATGTTCTGACCCTTCTGGTTGATGATGGCGTCGATGGCCACGGCGGTCTTGCCGGTCTGGCGGTCGCCGATGATCAGCTCGCGCTGGCCACGGCCGACGGGCACCATCGAGTCGATCGACTTCAGGCCGGTCTGCACCGGCTGGTCCACCGACTTACGGGCGATCACGCCCGGAGCAACCTTCTCGATCACGTCCGTCATCTTGGCGTTGATCGGGCCCTTGCCGTCGATGGGCTGACCCAGCGCGTTGACCACGCGGCCGACGAGTTCGGGACCCACGGGCACTTCCAGGATGCGGCCCGTGCACTTGACGGTGTCGCCTTCGGAAATGTGCTCGTACTCACCCAGAATCACGGCGCCGACGGAGTCGCGCTCGAGGTTCAGGGCCAGGCCGAAGGAAGGCACGCCATCCTTGTTGGCCGGGAATTCCAGCATTTCGCCTTGCATCACGTCCGACAGGCCATGCACGCGAACGATACCGTCGGTCACGGACACCACGGTGCCCTGGTTGCGCACGTCGGTCGAAGCAGCCAGGCCCTCGATGCGGGACTTGATCAGTTCAGAGATTTCAGCGGGATTGAGTTGCATGACTCTTTCCTTCTTTCAAATAAGGGATGCGGGCCAGAGGTGTGAATCCGGAAGGCTCAAGCCGTCAGGGCCACTTTCATTTGTTCCAGTCGGGCCTTGACGGAGGTGTCGAACACCTCGTCGCCGACCACCACGCGCACGCCACCGATCAGATCGGGTTGCAGTTGCACCTGGAGCTTGAGCTTGCGGGCGAACCGCTTCTCGAGCACCACCGCCAGATCGGCCAGCTCGGCAGCGCCGATGTCGAAGGCGCTGTAGACCACGGCGTCGGACGTGCCCTGCTGGGCATTGACCAGTGCATGAAACTGGGCGGCGATCTCGGGCAGAGCTGCTAGCCGACCGTTTTCAAGGACGGTCTTCAGGAAGTTCTGGCCCATGGCCGGCAACGCCGTCTTGAGCACACCGGTGATGACACCATGGACCTGCTCGACGCTGGTCTTGGGGTTGTCGGCAAACTGCAGCAGTTGGGCGTTGGACGCCACGGCAGCAAGTTCATCGAGCCAGGCAAGCGCACTGGCGGCATCGGCGCCTGCTGCCTTGAACAGGGCGTCTGCGTAGGGGCGGGCGATGGTGGCGATTTCGGCCATGGTCTACCTTTGAATGCCTGCGGATCAGAGCTCGGTCTTCAGACGGCCCAGCAACTCGGCGTGGACGCCAGCGTTGACTTCACGGCGCAGGATTTGCTCCGCGCCCTTGACAGCCAGCGCAGCCACTTCCTCGCGCAGGGTTTCGCGGGCCTTGACGATCTGCTGGTCGGCCTCCTGACGGGCGGCGGCCACGATCTTGGCAGCCTCTTCGCTGGCGCGTGCCTTGGCTTCCTCGATCACAGCCTGGGCGCGTCGCTCGGCATCGGCCAGGCGGGTGGCCGCCTCGTTGCGCGACTGGCTCAGCTCGGCTTCGACGCGCTGGTTGGCGGCTGCAAGCTCGGTCTTGGCCTTCTCGGAGGCAGCCAAACCTTCGGAAATCTTCAGTGCACGCTCATCGAGAGCCTTGGCGATCGGTGGCCAGATGAATTTCATCGTGAACCACACCAGGATCGCAAAGACGATGGCCTGCGCGAAGAGGGTTGCATTGATGTTCATCGCAACGCCTTTCTGTGTGTTGACAAGAGTGGTGACGCGCTTGCTGCAGCGCCGGCCGGAAAGAAACGCGCGGACCGGGAGTTGTCGGCCGGTCCGTCAGGCGCCGCCGGGCTCGGCAGCAAAAACCATTAAGCCAGGACGAACGGGTTGGCGAACGCGAACAGCAGGGCGATGGCCACACCGATCAGGAAGGCGGCGTCGATCAGACCGGCCAGAATGAACATCTTGGTCTGCAGGTCGTTCATCAGCTCAGGCTGGCGAGCGGAAGACTCGAGGAACTTGCCACCCATCAGGGCGATACCGATCGAGGCGCCGATGGCACCCAGGCCAACGATCAGACCGCAAGCCAGAGCGACGAGACCCAGAATGTTTTCCATGATGACTCCTAGTTGAAAGAAAGAAGAGTTGAAGAAAGAAAGGAAACGAAAGAAACCCGAGCGCGGCCTACCGGTTCGCGTCAGTGAGCGTCATGCGCCTGCCCCAGATAGATCAGGGCCAGCATCATGAAAATGAACGCCTGCAGGGTAATGACCAGGATGTGGAACAAGGTCCATACCGTACCGGCGATCAGGTGCCCGACGAAGAACAGGCCCCCGCCGAGCGAGAGGGCAGCGTAACCACCCAGCAGCGCAATCAGCATGAACACCAGCTCACCCGCGAACATGTTGCCAAACAACCGCATGCCGTGCGAAACGGTCTTCGCCACGAACTCGATCATTTGCATCAGGAAGTTGACCACGCCCAGCAGCAGCGCCCACACGGGGTTCTTGCTGGTGCCAAAAGGCGCAGTCACCAGTTCATGTGTCCAGCCACCCAGACCCTTGATCTTGATGTTGTAGAACACGCACAGAAGCAGCACGGAGACGGACAGACCCAGGGTGGTCGACAGATCCGCCGTGGGGACCACGCGCAGGTAGTCCTTGAAGCCCATGGCCGGGCCAGCCGAGTGCCAGATTTGCGGCAACAGGTCGACCGGAATCATGTCCATGAAGTTCATCATGAAAATCCAGCAGAAGACCGTCAGCGCCATGGGCGCGATCAGCTTGCGGCTCTGGGCATTGTGGATCACCGACTTGGCCTGGTTTTCGACCATCTCGACGAGGATCTCGACGGCCGCCTGGAAGCGGCCCGGCACGCCAGCGGTGGCCTGACGGGCGGCACGCCAGAGGAAGAAGCAGACGAGGATGCCCAGGGTCAGGCTGACAACGACCGAGTCGATGTTGATGACCGAGAAGTCGACGATGGATTCCTGCTTCTTGTTCGTCAGGTGAACAAGGTGGTGGCGGATGTAGTCGCCTGCCGTGAGAGTGCCTTCTGCAGCCATGTTCGTTTTCGCCAGTCAACGATGGTTATTCAGGGACGACGGGTCTGGAACCAGAATCCAAACCAGTAGACCTTCAGAGTCAATATCAACCCGGCCACCAGGCCGAGCCAGCTGAGTTCAGGGACCACCTTCGGCGCCAGCCACAACATGGCGACCGCCAGAAGAATCTTGACCCCTTCCCACAACAGGAAGCCGGCAAACGCGGCTTGCGCCACACCCGCCAACAGCCGGGACAGGGCACTGGAGGTCAGACCGTAGGCCATCAATGCCGACGGAATCACCACCGCTGCCGAGCCATAGAGCACCGACCAGGCCACCGGCATGCGCTGCGTGAGCACCCATGCCAGCACCGCCGAACCGATGCCCACCAGCCACTGCACCCCGACCAGCATCCAAAGCGAAAGCCTTGGCTGGCTGGCCCGCCACTGCTGCGCCTCTTCGCGCGTCAGTGGCTTGAATTCAGGTTCCTGCGCCCCATCTTCCCAATCGTCAGCCGCGTTGTCTTTGTCTGACCTGTTCACCGGCTCAGGCCTCTGTTGGGGCCTGGGCATTGTCGTCATGGCAAATTACAGGCGGTTTACAAACGGATGCGATGGTTCGCAAAGCCGCCCATTATACGTAGAAACCCCAGCCGACCGTCAATGGCCGCATGAGCGGTGCAGGCGTCGATGGCGCCGGATAATTCCACCATGCAACAACCGCCCGAGATCCCCCCCGAGCAGTCGCTCATCACCTACCCCTGCCGTTTTCCGATCAAGGTCATGGGTGCCAACACGACCGAGTTCGTGTCGGCCATGGTGGTGATCGCCCGCAGCTTCGAACCGGCATTCGACGAAGACAGCCTCGAGCATCGTCCCAGCCGGGCGGGCAATTACCTGGGACTGACTGTGTCCATCGAAGTGACTTCGCGCGAGCAGCTGGACGAGGTCTACCGCACGCTGACCAGCCACCCGCTGGTCAAGTACGTCCTGTGATGCTGACCCGCTGGCTGGGCCAGATACCGTACCTGCCTACCTATGAGGCCATGCAGGCCTTCACGGCAACGCGCGGGGCCGACACGCCAGACGAGCTATGGATGTGCGAGCATCCACCCTTGTACACGCAAGGCCTTGCTGGCCAGGATGATCATCTGCTGGCGCCCGGTGACGTGCCTGTTGTGCGCACCAACCGGGGGGGGCAGGTGACTTACCATGGTCCTGGCCAGGTGGTGGCCTACCCGCTGGTGGATCTGCAGCGCGCTGGCTACTACGTCAAGGAATATGTCTTCCGCATCGAGGAAGCTGTGATCCGCACGCTGGACCATTTCGGGGTGACGGGCCACCGGGTGGCGGGTGCTCCGGGCATCTATGTGCGGCTGGACGATCCGGGCAGCCACGCCCTGCTGCCCCAGCGACCGATGAAGCGTGACCCACACGCCGCGCAGCCACCCGCACCGGATTTTTCAGGCCTCGGCAAGATCGCGGCACTGGGCATCAAGGTCAGCCGCCATTGCACTTATCACGGTGTGGCCCTGAACGTGGCCATGGACCTGGCTCCGTTTTTCCGCATCAACCCGTGTGGGTATCAGGGCCTGCAGACGGTCGATCTTTCTACAATAGGAATTGTCGTTTCACCAGATGAAGTGGCCCAGGTGCTTTCCGGGCGCTTGTCTGCCACACTGTCTCCCTGAACGATCTTCCCTGCCTGCCCCACGCCGCGCCCCCGGGCGCTCCTGTCATGAAAAGCACCGACACCCCCGCCGTCACCGAGCCGAACACGGTCCGCGAGGCACAGCCCGCCGCCAGCTACGACCCCACGGCCAAGCAGAAGAGCCAGGCCAAGACGGCACGCATTCCCATCAAGATTGCCCCGGCCGAGGTGCTCAAGAAGCCGGAATGGATCCGGGTCAAGGCGGGGTCGCCGTCGACACGCTTTTACGAAATCAAGGACATCCTGCGCAGCAACAAGCTGGTGACCGTCTGTGAGGAAGCCAGCTGTCCCAACATCGGCGAATGCTTTGGCAAAGGCACGGCCACGTTCATGATCATGGGTGACAAGTGCACCCGCCGCTGCCCGTTCTGCGATGTGGGCCATGGCCGCCCGGACCCGCTGGACGCGGACGAACCCGAAAACCTGGCCCGCACGATTGCCCAGCTCAAGCTGAAGTACGTGGTGATCACCAGCGTGGACCGCGACGACCTGCGCGATGGCGGCGCCGGCCACTATGTGGCCTGCATCCAGCGCACGCGGGAGCTGTCACCCGGGACACAGATCGAGGTGCTGGTGCCTGATTTCCGTGGTCGGGATGAAAAGGCCCTGGACATCCTGGCCAACGGCCTGCCCGATGTGCTCAACCACAACCTCGAAACGGTTCCCCGGCTCTACAAGGAAGCCCGCCCGGGGTCGGACTACCAGTTCAGCCTGAACCTGCTCAAGAAATTCAAGCAGCGCTTCCCCGGCATCCCCACCAAGAGCGGCCTCATGGTCGGCCTGGGCGAGACCGATGAGGAGATCCTTGAAGTCATGCGCGACATGCGCGCGCACGACATCGACATGCTGACCATCGGCCAGTACCTGGCGCCCAGTGGACACCACCTGCCGGTGCGCCGTTATGTGCATCCGGACACCTTCAAGATGTTCGAGGCAAAGGCGTACGAGATGGGCTTCACCCACGCGGCGGTCGGCGCCATGGTGCGATCGAGCTATCACGCCGACCAGCAGGCCCACGGCGTCCTGAACGCCCCCAAGCCCTGAGGCCCGGTCGCCTCTCCGAAGGACTCACCCCTGGCCGGCCGGCGCCATTTTCTCCCAGGCGGTGATGGCTTCGGCTGCGTACATCAGTGCCGGCCCGCCGCCCATGTAGACGCACACCGCCAGCATCTCCTCCAGCTCGGCGCGTGTACATTCCAGCCGGTGCAAGGCCTTGACGTGAAACCCGATGCACCCCGAGCAGCGCTGGGTGACACCGATGGCCAGGGCAATCAGTTCCTTTTGCTTGGCGCTGAGCACGCCATCGGTGATGGCCGCCTTGGCCAGGGCGCCAAAGCCCGCCATGGCTTCAGGCTGTGCCTTGCGAAAAGGGGCCAGGCTTTCGTTGATGTCCTGGATCAGACCACTGTGGTCAAACGTGCTCATGAGACGAGTCCTTTCAAAATACCCCAACGAGTATCCAGCATGATCCAGTCCACCGGCTTTGTCATTCGTCAAACAGTGTGCACAGGAGGTCGTGCGTGATCGCCAACCTGCTCGCTCTGGGAGCCATTGGTCTGTGGGCCTCGCTGGCGGCCCTGGGTGTGTCGCTGTCGCATGTGCCACCGTTCCTGCTGACCGGCGTCGCCCTGCTGGTCGGCAGCCTGATTGCGCTGCCCCTGTCCCGATTCGACTTCCGTCTGTGGCGGGTGCCTGCCCGGACACTGGCCATCGGCATCTACGGCCTGTTTGCCTATCATTTCCTGCTGTTCATCGCCCTGCGCCATGCGCCACCGGTGCAGGCCAATCTGGTGAACTACCTGTGGCCCTTGGGCATCGTGGTCATGGCACCCCTCTTCCTGCCCGGGATCACGCTGACCCGGCGACATGTGATCGCGGCCCTGGTCGGTTTTGGCGGCGCGGTGCTGGCCATACTTGGACGCGGTGGTGACGGCGTCGAGGCGGTCTGGGCGTGGGGCTATCTGCCCGCGCTGGGCGCCGCCTTCATCTGGTCCAGCTATTCGCTGCTGACCAAGCGCGTGCCCGCCTTCCCGACGGCGGCAATTGGCAGTTTCGCCCTGGTGTCGGGCCTGCTGTCTTTGGCCTGCCACTACTTCCTGGAGACGCCAGTGAGCCTGTCGACCCAGGACTGGCTGCTGATCGCGGTGCTCGGACTGGGCCCTCTGGGGGGCGCGTTTTTCCTGTGGGATGCAGCCCTCAAGCGCGGGGATGCCCGGCAGATCGGGGTGCTGAGCTTTCTGACCCCGCTGCTGTCGACCCTGACCTTGCTGGGCATGCGCGGCGAAGCGCCCAGCGCCCCGGTGATCCTGGCCGGTGTGATGATCATCGGGGCGGCCATCGTGGCCACCCGCAGCCGCTGACCCTGTCGGGACGACAACGGGCAGGGCGGCTTCAATCCGCCATCAGCGCGGCGGGATCCTCGGCCTCCAGCACCGTCTGGGCCCAGGTGGCCAGTTTGCCCGTGTCACAGCGCAAGATCTGCTGCTTGACGGCCAGAATCTGCGAGGGGTGCATGGAGAAGCTGCGCAAGCCCAGCCCGAGCAGCAGACGGGTCATCGCCACGTCGCCCGCCATCTCTCCGCAGACACTGACCCCCTTGCCGGCGGCGCGGGCCTGTGCAATCACGCTGGCCAGCAGTTGCAGGACGGCCGGGTGCACCGGGTCGTACAGGTGGGCGACCGCCTCGTCGGCACGATCGATGGCGAGGGTGTACTGGATGAGATCGTTGGTGCCGATGGACAGGAAGTCGAAATGCCGAAGGAACAGGGGCATGGTCAGTGCCGCCGCTGGTATCTCGATCATCGCCCCCATGCGCACGGACCCGTACACCATGCCCCGGGCGTCGAGCTGGTCCCGGGCCTTTTGCACCAGGGCCAAGGTCTGGCGGATTTCGCTGGCATGGGCCAGCATGGGGATCAGAAGATTGATGGGTCCATGCGCCGCAGCCCGCAATACCGCCCGAAGCTGGGCCAGGAACATCGCCGGTTCCGCCAGACTCCACCGGATCGCCCGAAGCCCCAGCGCCGGGTTGAGGTAATCCTCGCCGGCCCGCACGGGAGATCGGTCCAGGGGCTTGTCGGCGCCGATGTCGACGGTGCGCACGGTCACCGGCAAACCCTGCATGCCGTCCACGGCACGTCGGTAGGCCTGGTATTGTTCCTCTTCATCCGGCAGGCGGCCGTTGCGCCCCATGAACAGGAACTCGGTGCGGAACAGACCCACGCCCACCGCACCGGCCTTGACCGCGGCAGCGGCATCGTCAGGCTGTTCGATGTTAGCGAGCAGCTCGATCTTCTGGCCGTCCAGCGTGACCGCTGGCGTATTGCGCAAACGGGCCAGGCGCTCCCGCTCCAGTTCGCCCTGCCGCTGCTTGAAACCGTACTCGGCCAGCACCACCGGTGACGGGTCAACGATGACCACACCGGCGTCGCCGTCGATGACCACCCAGTCATCCTGGTTGATCAGGTGACTGGCAGAGCGCGCCCCGACCACGGCCGGAATGTCCATGCTGCGCGCCACGATGGCGGTGTGGCTGGTCTTGCCACCGACGTCGGTGACAAAGCCGGCAAACACGCTCTGCTTGAACTGCAGCATGTCGGCGGGCGACAGGTCGTGGGCCACCAGCACCAGCGGCACATCCACCGAGGGGTCGAGCAACTCCGTCTGCAGCGATGCCGCAGTGGGCGCAGCCACCGGCGAGGACACGCCCCGCATGACCCGAAGCATGCGCTCGACCACCTGCTCCAGATCCGCCTTGCGCTCTCGCAGGTAGGGATCCTCCATCTCGTCGAACTGGCGAGCGATCACTTCCAGCTGCGTCGTCAGCGCCCACTCGGCGTTGTAGTGCCGCTCGATGATCCAGTGTTTCACACCGCTGGTGAGCTGTTCATCCTGCAGCAGCATCAGGTGCACATCCAGCAGGGCCGCCAGCTCCGGGTGCGCATCGTGCGATGCCAGGGTGGACAGGCTCTCCTGCACCCGGCTGATCTCCGCCGCCACGGCGTTTCTTGCCTGGCGCAGGCGTTCGATCTCGGACTCGACCTGATCGGGCTTGACGAAGTAGTGGGCAACGTCGAGCCGGCTGGACGCGACGATGACCGCCCGCCCAATGGCGATGCCCCGCGATACCGTCAGTCCGTGAACGCAGAAGCTCATGGTTGCCTCATGGGGTCACTCTCCCTCGCCGAACTTGTCATGGATCAGCGCCAGAAGCGCATCCATGGCTTCCTGTTCCTGGGGCCCATCGGTCTCGATCTGCACATCGGTGCCGATACCTGCCGCCAGCATCATGACGCCCATGATGCTTTTGGCGTTGACGCGTCGCTCGCCTCGCGACATCCAGACCTCGCACGGAAAACTGCCCGCCAGCTTGGTGAGCTTGGCCGACGCCCGGGCATGCAGGCCCAGCTTATTGCTGATGGTCACGGTGGTCTTGATCATGGGTGGCTCTTCGGGCCTGATTCTGCGGGGCGGTGATCGCCACCTGGATGACGCCCTGTGTCGCGCCACTCATGGCGCGAGCCACCAGGGCATCGAGGGATTCGTGCCGATAGGACACGGTGCGCAGCAGCATCGGCAGGTTGACACCGGTGATGAGCTTGGAGCGCACCCCGTCCACCAGCTTTTGTGCCACGTTGCAGGGCGTGGCCCCAAAGACATCGGCCACCACCAAGGCACCGGGTGTACCCAGGCCCTGCATCAGGATACGGGCCTGGGCCAGCGTCTCTTCGGGGGGTGTGTTCGGCTGGACATCCAGCGCCGCCACCGCCTCTGCACTGTCGGGGAACACATGCAGCACGCAGGACCGCAAAGCAGAAGCCAGCGGGGCGTGGGCGACGATCAGGATGCCGTTCATGCGGCAAGTTTAGCCCGCCGCAAGCCCCGGTGTCCGCACAGGAACAGACCATAGGCAAGGACGCAACACGCCAGGAAGAGCGCCACCGCCCCCCGAAAGCGCAAGCTCTCTTCCCAGCCCAGCCAGGACAGCGCATCGATGGCCAGTCCGATGCCCCATTGCGTCACAAAGACCCCGGCGAAGATCACCAGGTTGAAAGCCGACAAGGCTCGTCCCGCAGCCGCGGCCGGCAGGGCCAGGGCCACCGCCGGCTGGGACAGCGCCACAAAGGTGCTGCTGACGCAGAAAGCAGCCCACAGAGGCCAGCCGGCATCGGCACCCAGCCACACGATGGCCAGCAACAGCACAAAACTCAGTGGCAGCCCACCGGCGATCAGGCGTTCGGCTGTCAGTCCCCGCCGGGAGAGACCAGGGTTGACCACCCCCCAGAGCCAGAATGCGGCCAGCATGCTCAGGTTGATGGCAAACAGTCCGAATGCGGCGGCTTCTGCGCTGGCACCGCCCACCTTGACCATCCATGGCCCCGCCCACAGCGTCTGGACCGCCACCATGCCCCCGTAGTTGACGAAGCCGACCGGCACCATCATCCGAAAGTAAGGGTGGCGCCAGATGTCGCCATAGCCCACCTTTGGAGAGGCCACCGCCTCCTCCGACCTCGGTGTCTGGCTTTGCCAGGCAGGGACGATCCACGCCAGCGCCAGCATCGCCAGCACCAACAGGGCGGCCAGCAACCAGAACAGGCCCCGCCAGCCAAGCGCGGGCATGAGCCACTGGACCGGGAGTGTGGACGCCACCATGCCCAGCGATCCGGTCATCAGCATCCAGGAGTTGGTGCGCAGCTGCGTTTCCGGCTTGAACCAGCGGCGATAGCCGGTCAGTGGTGCCATCAGGCAGGCGCTCACCCCCATGCCGATGATCACCCGCGCCAACAGCAAACCCGAAAAACCGGTGGCCATCGCGAAGGCCATGCACCCGGCCACCGCCACCGCCAGAAAGCCCAGGATCACCGACCGCGGTCCATACCGGTCCAGCCAGGTGCCGAGCGGCAACTGGGTGAGCGAGAAACCCAGGAAATAACCGCCAGCCAGCAGGCCCAGGTCGCTGGCCTGCAAATGCATCTCTGCGCTGAGCACCGGGGCCAGCGTGGCGGTGACGGCACGGATGAGTGCCGAGATGAAGTAGGCGAGAGCGAACGCCAGGAAGACACGAACCGCGGCCCGGGGACTCAACCAGGCATCGCTCATGGCGTCACGCGCAGGTTATCGAAAAAGGGCCCGAGCGCGTCCTCGGGCAAGGGGTGACCGTAGACGGCCGCCTGATACAGGCGGCGGCCCTGCCGGATGTAGGTCACCTGGGCATCGGTGGTCTTGCCCTGGTGATTCTGGCCAGAGAGGGTCACCTTGGTCGCCATCGCGGCGCCTGGGACGTTGACCGGGACAGCTGTGCCTGGCCCCACGGCCCGAAGCGACTGGCGGCTGGCGCTTTCCCAGGCGCTCTGGGCGGCGTCGGGATCCACCCCTTCACCCAGCTCGGCCCAAGCCAGCGCGTAGGTCAGGCCGCCGGTGTCGCAACTGGACATGTGCAAAACCACGGGCGTTGGCCCCAGGGGCACCGCCCGCTCGGCCGTCTCGGGCTTGCAAGGCATCAGGGTCCCGATCCCGCTTTCGGCGGGACGCACTTCGCGCCAGTTGAAGGTCGGACTGCAGGCACCGATCAGCGCAGTGGCCAGCAACGTGGCAATGGCGGTCGCCGGCCGGGCACTACCGGCCTTGGGGAACATGGGCAAAGCTGTCTCCGATGGGTGCTGGCGACAGCACTGAGCCGTCTTGTCGCGCACAATCGATGTATGAACTCACTCGATGGTATCCGCATCCTCGATTGCTCGCGTGTCCTGGCTGGGCCCTGGTGCACGCAGACCCTGGCCGATCTGGGCGCCGACGTTGTCAAGGTCGAACGTCCCTCGGGGCCCCATCACCCGGGCGGCGATGACACCCGTGGATGGGGCCCGCCGTTTCTCCAGGGTCGGGACGGAGCCGACACGGCCGAAGCCGCCTACTACCTGGGCGCCAACCGCAACAAGCGCTCCATCACCTGCGACCTGTCCGTATCGGCCGGTCAGCAGCTGATCCGTGCCATGGCGGCCAAGGCCGATGTGTTCGTCGAGAACTACAAGGTCGGCGACATGGCCCGCTACGGACTGGACTACGAGACCCTGCGCCAGATCAATCCCCGACTGGTCTATTGCTCGATCACCGGATTCGGCCAGACCGGCCCCTACCGGGAGCGTGCCGGCTACGACTACGCGATCCAGGGCATGGGTGGACTGATGAGCATCACCGGCGAACGCGATGACCTGCCCGGCGGCGGCCCCCAGAAGGTCGGCGTCGCCGTGGCGGACCTGTTCACGGGCATGTACGCGACGGTCGCGATCCTTGCGGCTTTGCGCCACGCGGAGCGCACGGGTGAGGGCCAGCACATCGACATGGCCCTGCTCGACACCCAGGTGGCCATGCTGGCCAACCTGGGTGCCAACTACCTGGTCCGGGGTCGAGCGGAGGGCAAGGTACCCGGTCGCGCCGGCAACGCCCACGCGAACATCGTGCCCTACCAGGTGTTCGAGGTATTGCCCGACGCACACGGTCACGCCCAGCACATCATCCTGGCGGTCGGCAACGACGGTCAGTTCGCCAAGTTCTGCGAGGTGGCCGGGTGTCCTTCCATGGCCAAGGACCCGCGCTTTGCCCGCAATGCCGATCGGGTGCGCAACCGTCAGGTGCTGGTCCCGATGCTGGAGGACATCATGCGCCAGCGCAGCAAGGCCGACTGGCTGGCCGCGCTGGAGGCGGCCAAGGTGCCCTGCGGTCCCATCAACAACCTGGCGGAGGTCTTCGCAGATCCCCACGTCCTCGCACGCGGCATGGTGCATGCGTGGTCCCACCCCCTGGCCGACGAGGTGAATCTGGTGTCCAGTCCGATGAAGCTCAGTGCCACACCCGTGCGGACCGATCTCCCGCCCCCGTTGCTCGGGCAGCACACGGGTGAGGTGCTGTCCGACTGGCTGGGCATGAACGAGACTGAGCTTGGCGATCTTCAACGCCGTGGAATCGTGTGATCCCTCTGGAGACTCGCCGCCATGAACACCACCACCGCCATTCGGTCCTTGCCCCTCACCCGCTCACTGCGCGGTTCCGCCCAAACGGCCGTCTCCCGGGGTGAGCCTCTGGTGGTCATGACCACCCTGGCCGGCTGCGTCTACTGCGATGTGGTCCGGCAGCATCACCTCGGGCCCATGGTTCAGGCCGGGCAGGTTCATGCCGTCCAGCTGGACATTCAGGACCGCACCGGGCTGATCCAGGATTTCAGCGGTCAGCAAGTCAGTCCTGCAGAGCTCGCCCGTCGCTGGAAGGCCCGCTTCGCCCCGACCGTTCTTTTCTTCGATGCTGAGGGTCGGGAACTGGCGGAGCGTCTCGTGGGCGTGGCCGTGCCTGACTTTTACGGCGAGTATCTGGAGGCCCGACTGGCGCAGGCCCGCGCACGGCTCCGGTAGACTGGGGAACTTCGCGCGCTGATTCGAGCTCGGAGAGCTGGGGGTTATCACCCGAGTCTATTCACGTCTATCTTTGAGCACGCTGCCATGTCACTCTCGCGTCGCCGCTACCTGCTGGGCAGTCTGGCTTCCGTCCCCCTGCTGGCCACCTCCTTTTCAATGGCCGGCTGCGGCAGCCGCGAAGCCGTACCCGATTCACGGTTCGTGCTGCTCGATGGCAGCACCCTGACGTCCGCGGACCTGCGGGGGAAGGTGACTCTGGTCAACTTCTGGGCCACCACCTGTGTCTCCTGCGTCAAGGAAATGCCCATGCTGGCATCCACCTACCAGAAGTACCGGGAACAAGGCTTCGAGACCATCGCGGTGGCCATGAGTTACGACCCCCCGGCTTGGGTGCAGAACTTCGCGACCACCCGACAATTGCCTTTCAAGGTGGCACTGGACAACACCGGACAGCTGGCCAAGGACTGGGGCGACGTCAAACTCACGCCGACCACCTATCTGGTGAACAAGCAAGGACACATCGTCAAACGCTATGTGGGCGAACCCGAACCCGACGCCCTGCACCGGCTGATTGAGGATCTCCTCAAGGCCTGATCGGGCCCTGGGGCGGGCACCCGGGTATATTGGCAACTTTCAGCGAGGACTGTTGCCCCTGCACCATGACCGATACCGGATCCGTCGCCATTGACGTGCGCGTGGCGCAAAGCCACGAAGACCTGAATGCCATCCGCGGCCTGTTCGTCGATTACCAGGCCGACATCGGGGTGGATTTGTGCTTCCAAGGGTTCGAGCAGGAACTGGCTGCCCTGCCTGGGCAGTACGCCGAGCCTTACGGTCTGCTCCTGCTGGCGACGGTCGATGGAGCGCCCGCCGGCTGCTGTGCGTTTCGTGCGCTGGTCAACAGCGACCATCTCAACGCCTGCGAGATGAAGCGCCTGTTTGTGCGCCGAGCTTACCGGGGCTTCGGATTGGGCCGCATGCTGGTCGAGCAGACTATGTCCCGTGCCCGGGTGGCCGGCTACACCAACATGCTCCTGGACACGCTCAGCGACATGGAGGCCGCCCGTGCCCTGTATGAGGAGCTGGGCTTCGAGGAAGTGGCCCCTTACTACCACAATCCGTTGCCGGGCGCGCACTACCTCAAAGCCGATCTGGACGCGCTGTCGGGCGGCTGAGCGCCGGCCGGCAGCGCCAGAAACATCAGGCCGACTTGGCCTGTGCCAGCAGCGTGTCCGCGTCGCTGACTTCGAATTTGCCGGGACCTTCGATGTTGAGGGTTTTGACCACACCATCCTTGACCAGCATGGAGTAGCGGTTGCTGCGCAGGCCCATGCCGCGCCCGGTCAGGTCCAGCGTCAGGCCCGTGGCCTTGGCGAAGTCGGCGCTGCCGTCGGCCAGCATGCGGACTTTGGTGCCGGTCTTCTGGTCACGCGCCCAGGCTCCCATCACGAAGGCGTCGTTCACGCTCAGGCACCAGATCTCGTCCACGCCGGCGGCCTTGAGTTCATCAAACTTCTCCACGTAACCTGGCACATGTTTGGCCGAGCAGGTGGGCGTGAAGGCGCCGGGCAGCGCAAACAGGGCGATGGTCTTACCTGCGCTGGCCTTGGCCGTGTCCACTGGATTGGGGCCGATGCTGCAGCCATTGCCCTCGACCTCGCTGTACTCCATCAGCGTCACCGCGGGAATCTTGTCGCCTACCTGGATCATGTCGTGCTCCTCGTCTGTGGTGGTGCCCTGGCGGGCAAATGGCAGCGGTCGTGTGACCGCCAGAAATGAAAAAAGCGACCGAGATTGTCGGTCGCTTTCAGGATTCATGCCGGCGGGCGGCACAAACAGGCTTACACCAGGGCAGCCTTTTGAACCAGGCGGGAGGCCACCCAGTTCTTGGTCTTCGACAGCGGACGGCTCTCGGTGATCTCGATCACATCGCCCATCTTGTACTCGCCGTTCTCATCGTGGGCGTGGTACTTGCTGGACTTGATCACGATCTTGTCGTAGATCGGGTGCTTGACCCGACGCTCGACCAGAACCGTCACGGTCTTGGCGCGCTTGTCACTGACGACCTTGCCGATCAGGGTGCGCTTGAGGGATGTTTTGGCTTCCGTCATTTCGTCACTCCTTACTTGGCGGCGGCGCGTTGCTTCTCGGCCAGAATCGTCTTGGCACGAGCGATGGCGCGGCGGGTGTCGCCCAGCGTGGCGGTGTTGTTCAGTTGTTGCGTGGCCTTCTGCATGCGCAGGCCGAAATGGGCCTTCTGCAGCGATTTCACTTCGGCTTCCAGGCCGGCCACATCCTTCTGGCGCAGTTCAGCAGCTTTCATCTATGTTCTCCTGAATCACTGACCCAGCATGCGCGTCACGAAAGTGGTGCGCAGGGGAAGTTTGGCGGCGGCCAGGGCGAAAGCTTCGCGAGCGAGTTGCTCGGGCACGCCCACGATTTCGTACAGCACCTTGCCGGGCTGGATTTCGGCCACGTAGTACTCCACGGAACCCTTGCCGTTACCCATACGGACTTCGGCGGGCTTGTTGGAGATCGGCTTGTCGGGGAACACGCGAATCCAGATCCGGCCGCCACGCTTGACGTGACGGGAAATGGCACGACGTGCAGCCTCGATCTGACGGGCCGTCAGACGGCCGCGATCGGTGGACTTCAGACCGAAGTCGCCGAAGGCCACGGTGGCGCCACTGGTGGCGACGCCCGTGTTGCGGCCCTTTTGCTCTTTACGGTACTTGCGACGAGCAGGTTGCAGCATGTTTATTCTCCTTTGCCGTCCGCAGGTGCCCCTGCGGGTGCGTCTTTGCGAACGCGCTTAACGGCGGGTTTGTCGGTGGCCTCGGCAGGCTTGTCGCTGCCATCGGCCGGAGCGGCATTGCCACCACGGCGCACAGCGGCGCGGGCAGCCGGGCCAGCCGGACGCTCACGGCGCGGGCCACGCGGGCGACGCTCTTCTTCCGGACGCGGGGTCTCGACCACGGGCGCATCGTTGCGGCCCAGGGTGTCACCCTTGTACACCCAGACCTTGACGCCGATGACGCCATAGGTGGTCTTGGCTTCCGAGGTGCCGTAGTCGATGTCGGCGCGCAGGGTGTGCAGCGGCACGCGGCCTTCGCGGTACCACTCGGTGCGGGCGATTTCGATACCGTTCAGACGGCCCGACGACATGATCTTGATGCCCTGGGCACCCAGACGCATGGCGTTCTGCATGGCGCGCTTCATGGCGCGGCGGAACATGATCCGCTTTTCCAGCTGTTGCGTGATGCTGTCGGCGATCAGCTTGGCATCGATCTCGGGCTTGCGCACTTCCTCGATGTTGACGGCAACCGGCACGCCCAGCTTGGCGGCCAGTTCCTTCTTCAGCTTCTCGATGTCCTCGCCCTTCTTGCCGATCACCACACCCGGACGGGCCGAATGGATGGTGATGCGGGCGTTCTTGGCGGGACGCTCGATCACGACGCGCGAGACGGCGGCGTTCTTGAGCTTGGCCTTGAGGTACTCACGGACCTTGATGTCTTCGGCCAGCATGCCGGCGAAGTCACGGTTGCTGGCGTACCAGCGGCTGGCCCAGTTGCGCGAGACGGCAAGCCGGAAGCCGGTCGGGTTGATTTTTTGTCCCATATTCCAGTGACCTCCTCAGTTGCCGACCGTCACGTAGATGTGACAGGTGGGTTTGCTGATGCGGTTGCCACGGCCCTTGGCGCGGGCCGTGAAGCGCTTGAGGGTCGTGCCCTGCTCGACGTAGATGGTCTTGACCTTCAGTTCGTCGATGTCGGCGCCGTCGTTGTGCTCGGCGTTCGCAATCGCGGACTCCAGGGCCTTCTTGACGATGCCGGCGGCCTTCTTCTGCGTGAAGGCCAGGATGTTCAGGGCCTGGTCGACCTTCTTGCCACGAATCAGGTCGGCCACCAGACGGCCCTTGTCCACCGACAGGCGCACGCCGCGGACGACACAGCGGGTTTCAGTAGTCATGATGGTGATCCTTACTTCTTGGCTTTCTTGTCACCCGGATGGCCCTTGAAGGTGCGCGTCAGGGAGAACTCACCCAGCTTGTGGCCGACCATCTGGTCGGTGATGTACACAGGCACGTGCTGCTTGCCGTTGTGCACGGCGATCGTCAGACCGATGAACTCGGGCAGGATCATGGAGCGGCGCGACCAGGTCTTGACGGGCTTCTTGTCCTTGGTGGACACGGCCTTCTCGACCTTGGCGAGCAGGTGATGGTCAACGAAGGGACCTTTTTTGAGAGAACGAGTCATTTCGTCAACCCCTTACTTCTTGCGACGCGACACGATCATGTTCTGCGTGCGGCGGTTGTTGCGGGTGCGGTAGCCCTTGGTCAGGTTGCCCCACGGATCCACCGGAGCGCGACCTTCGCCGGTCTTGCCTTCACCACCACCGTGCGGGTGGTCGATCGGGTTCATGGCGGTACCGCGAACGGTCGGGCGAATGCCCATGTGACGCTTCACACCGGCCTTGCCCAGCTGACGCAGGCTGTGCTCGGTGTTGGAGACTTCACCGATGGTGGCGCGGCAGTCGACGTGGACCTTGCGCACTTCGCCGGAGCGCATGCGCACCTGGGCGTAGATGCCTTCGCGGGCCAGCAGCACGGCCGAAGCACCGGCGGAACGGGCGATCTGCGCACCCTTGCCGACCTGCAGTTCGATGCAGTGGATGGTCGAACCGACGGGGATGTTGCGGATCGGCAGGGTATTGCCCACGCGGATCGGCGACTCGGCGCCGGACATCAGGGTCGCACCGACTTCAACGCCACGGGGGGCGATGATGTAACGGCGCTCGCCATCGGCGTAGCACAGCAGCGCGATGTGCGCCGTGCGGTTCGGGTCGTACTCGATGCGCTCGACCTTGGCCGGGATGTTGTCCTTGTTGCGACGGAAGTCGACCACACGGTAGTGGTGCTTGGCACCGCCGCCCTTGTGGCGAACCGTGATGTGGCCGTTGTTGTTGCGGCCGGACTTCTGGTGCTGGGGCTCCAGCAGCGGGGCGTAACCGGCACCCTTGTGCAGGTGGTCACGCGTGACCTTCACCATGCCGCGACGGCCTGGCGAGGTGGGTTTCATCTTGATGACTGCCATGATTAAACGCCCTCTCCACCGAAGTTCAGCTCTTGGCCGGGCTGCAGCGTGACGTAGGCCTTGCGGACATGGTCACGGCGACCGACGGTCTTGCCGAAGCGCTTGGTCTTGCCCTTTTGGTTGAGCACGGACACACCCTTGACCTGCACCTTGAACATCAGTTCAACGGCGGCCTTGATCTCGGGCTTGGTGGCGTCCTGCAGCACCTTGAACAGCACGGCATTGGATTGTTCGGCGGCCTGCGTGGCCTTCTCGGACACGATCGGTGCCACGAGGACCTGCATCAGGCGGCCTTCGTCGAATTGCTTGGCGGCGCTCATGCGAACATCTCCTTGAGCTGGTCGATGGCACCCTTGGTGACGATCACCTTCTTGTAGTGCACCAGCGACACCGGATCGGCGTAGCGCGGCTCAACGACGAGGACGTTGGGCAGGTTGCGCGAGGCCAGGTACAGGTTCTCGTCGACTTCTTCGGCGATGACCAGAACGTGGTTCAGGTTCATGGCCTTGAACTTGGCGGCGAGCTGCTTGGTCTTGGGCGAGTCGACCTTGATCGAATCGACCACGGCCAGACGGCCTTCACGCACCAGCTGCGAGAAGATGGACGCCATGCCGGCGCGGTACATCTTCTTGTTGAGCTTCTGGGTGAAGTTCTCGTCGGGGCTGTTCGGGAAGATGCGACCGCCTCCGCGCCACAGCGGCGAGGACGTCATACCGGCGCGAGCGTTGCCGGTGCCCTTCTGCTTGAAAGGCTTCTTGGTCGAGTGCTTGACCATCTGACGGTCTTTTTGTGCACGCGTACCTTGACGGGCGTTGGCCTGATAGGCCACCACCAGCTGGTGAATCAGCGATTCGTTGTAGTCACGACCGAAGACGGTCTCGGGCACATCCAGCTTGGATGCGGCCTGACCCTGGTCGTTCAGGAGTTCAACTTGCATCAGTTAGCTCCCTGGTTGGCTTTGGCCTTGACGGCGGGACGGACGGTCACGAAGCCGCCCTTGGAGCCGGGGATGGCACCCTTGATCAGCAGCAGCTGACGGGCTTCGTCCACGCGGAAGACATCCAGGTTCTGGGTGGTGACGGTTTCGTCGCCCATGTGACCGGTCATCTTCTTGCCCGGGAACACACGACCCGGATCCTGGGCCATGGAGATCGAACCCGGCACATTGTGCGAACGGCTGTTGCCGTGCGAGGCGCGCTGGGAAGCGAAGTTGTGGCGCTTGATGGTACCGGCGTAGCCCTTACCGATCGAAGTACCCTGCACGTCGACCTTTTGGCCGGCGGCAAAAATGGCGTTGGCTGCCACGGTAGCGCCCGGCTGGTACTGGGCGGCAACCTCGGCGGTCACGCGGAATTCCTTGATGATCTCACCGGCTTCTGCGCCGGCCTTGGCCAAGTGACCGGCGACCGGCTTGGTCACGCGGGAGGCACGACGGGCACCGAAGGTGACCTGCAGCGCGTCGTAGCCGTCGTTGGCCAGGGTTTTGACTTGTGTCACACGGTTGTTGGACACGTCGACCACCGTGACAGGCACTGCGTCCCCGTCATCGGTGAACAGACGCATCATGCCCACCTTGCGACCCAACAACCCGAGGGAGTTGCTAAGACTCATTGTTTTCTCCGTTCCCGACTTCAATTGGCCGGGGCTGATGGTGTGCCCGCAGCGTCTTGCAACGCCACTGCAGCACGGTTGTTAAGGCAACGCCGACGAATCTGCGCTACCGACAAACGGTTATCTCTCAGGCCAAAAGCCTGAAAAGCCCGCCAGTATAACCAGCGGGCTTTTTTTGTGCAAGACCGGCTGTCGCCGGCTTGCGCTCCGGCATTACTGGAGCTTGATCTCGACGTCCACGCCGGCCGGCAGGTCCAGCTTCATCAGGGCGTCAACCGTCTTGTCGGTCGGGTCGACGATGTCCATCAGACGCTGGTGGGTGCGGATCTCGAGCTGATCGCGGCTGGTCTTGTTGACGTGCGGCGAGCGCAGGATGTCGAAACGCTTCATGCGGGTCGGCAGGGGCACGGGCCCCTTGACGATCGCGCCGGTGCGCTTGGCGGTATCAACGATCTCGGCGGCGGAAGCGTCGATCAGCTTGTAATCGAACGCCTTGAGGCGGATGCGGATTTTCTGCTTGGAAGACATGCGGTACTCCGTATCCGATTACTCGATGATCTTGGCCACGACGCCGGCGCCGACGGTACGACCGCCTTCACGGATGGCGAAGCGCAGACCTTCTTCCATGGCGATGGGGGCGATCAGCTTGACGGTGATCGACACGTTGTCGCCGGGCATGACCATTTCCTTGTCGGCCGGCAGCTCGATGGAGCCGGTGACGTCGGTCGTGCGGAAGTAGAACTGCGGACGGTAGTTGTTGAAGAACGGGGTGTGACGGCCACCTTCGTCCTTGGACAGCACGTACACCTCACCGGTGAAGTGCGTGTGCGGCTTGATGGAGCCGGGCTTGCACAGCACCTGGCCGCGCTGCACTTCCTCGCGCTTGGTGCCGCGCAGCAGGATACCGACGTTGTCGCCAGCCTGACCCTGGTCCAGCAGCTTGCGGAACATTTCCACGCCGGTGCAGGTGGTCTTCTGGGTGGCGGAGATACCGACGATCTCGATTTCCTCGCCGACCTTGATGATGCCGCGCTCGATACGGCCGGTCACCACGGTGCCGCGACCGGAGATGGAGAACACGTCTTCCACGGGCATCAGGAAAGTGCCGTCCACCGCGCGCTCAGGCGTGGGGATGTAGCTGTCCAGCGCGTCGGCCAGCTTCATGATGGCCTGCTCGCCCAGCTCGCCGGTGTCGCCTTCGAGCGCCATGCGGGCCGAACCCTTGATGATCGGGGTGTCGTCGCCGGGGAAGTCGTACTTGGACAGCAGTTCGCGCACTTCCATTTCGACCAGTTCCAGCAGCTCGGCGTCGTCCACCAGGTCAGCCTTGTTCAGGAAGACGATGATGTAGGGCACGCCCACCTGGCGCGACAGCAGGATGTGTTCGCGGGTCTGGGGCATCGGGCCGTCAGCGGCCGAGCACACCAGGATGGCGCCGTCCATCTGGGCGGCACCGGTGATCATGTTCTTGACGTAGTCGGCGTGGCCGGGGCAGTCCACGTGGGCGTAGTGGCGGTTGGCCGTCTCGTACTCGACGTGGGCG
>JAJPEW010000246.1 GCA_021166755.1 Hydrogenophaga sp.
GAGATTCCCAAAGACGTCCAGTCGCTGATCTGAGCCGGCTGAAGAAAGGGTGATGGACATGAGGCAACACGGCATCGTCGCGCTGGCATTGGCCATGGCGCTGGTATCGGGCTGCGGCAAGAAGGAGGAGGCGCCAGCGCCTGTTGCCGAGCCTGCCGCACCCGTGGCAGAGCCTGCCAAACGCAGCGCACCCGACTTTGGTGGTGTGACCAAAGTCAGCCGCGAGGTGGAGGCGGTGGGCAGCACGCAGGAACTGGCCATCGTCGCTGCCTTGCAGCAGGCCGTGGCACAGGTCAATGGCACCCAGGTGGCCAGCCAGTTGCAGAGCCTGCGCACCGGTCTGGATGTGACGGTGGACGGCCGCCAGGAACTGAGCGTTCGGTCGGAGGCCTTTGCCCAGAAGCTGATTGCCGCCAGCCAGGGCACCGTCACGGGCTATGAGGTGCTGTCACAGGAGGAAATCGACAAGGTGGACGAAGAGGCGGTGGCGAAAGTCAAAGCCAGCGATGGTGGATACAGCTACTCGGCCTCGGCGTCGTCCAGTGCATCAGGGACCGTCAATGCCAGGGCCGATGCCAGCGCCAACATCGGTGCAGATGGCGCACGTGCGTCCAGCTCCTACAGCGGCTCCGCGTCCTACAGCGACAAAGCAAACGTGGATGTCAAGCGCGGGGCGACGTCGTACGAAAGCGACTCGACCTACAAGAAAATGAGAAGTTACTGGAAAGTCCGCCTCCGCGTGGATGTAGCCCAGTATCGCGCGCCGGAGGAAAGGGGCAAGCCCAAGATCGTGGTCGCGATGCCCAGAGCGAACTCGGGTTCTTACACCGTGGGCGACAGTCGTGTGCCGGCCCCTGAGGTGGCGAGCGCCATCCGGGGTCGCCTGTCCGACATCCTCACGCAGACCAAGCGCTTCATCGTGCTCGATCGCGAGTTCAGCAGCGAGATGCAGGCCGAAATCGATCACATCAACAGTGGCAACGTGCGGGTGCAGGACTTCGCCCGTCTCAAGCAGCAACTCGCGACCGATCTGATCCTGATTCCGTCGATCGAGCGCTTTGAGTACGCCAAGAGTGTGAAGCAGTTGCGCATGTCAGACAGGCAACTGGTGTCGTACGCCGGTGGTGGACGCATCACCTTGCGACTGCTCAATGCCGCCACAGGCGAAGTGGTGATGTCCGACAGCTTCGACCACAAGCTGGCATCCGCCGATCCGAGCACCATGCCCCGGGTGATCGACGGCAACAGCATGGCCGCTCAGATGATGGATGCCCTGTCAGGCCAGATCGGCAGTGCGATCGTGACGGAAATCTTTCCCGTCTCGGTGGTGGCTTTGAATGGGGACCAGGTGGTGCTGAGTCAGGGTGGGGAATCCCTGCAGGCGGGCCAGCGGTGGGAGGCAGTCTATCTGGGTGAGGAACTGAAGGACCCTCAGACCGGCAACTCGCTGGGCAGGCACGAGATGCCGTTTGGAACGATCCGCGTGGATCGGGTATCCAGCCAGACCTCCTACGGCACGGTGGAAGAAGGTGCCGGGGCATTGGGGGCTAGGCCATTTGTGCCAGGTTCGATCGAACTTCGCAAGCGGATGGCCGAGGTCACCACGGCCAGGGCACCAGAGCAAGTGGAGCCGGCAGCTGCGCCCGTGGGTGAGAAGCTATCCCGTCCGGTCAGGCCGGCCAAAGCAGATCCCGACATCGACAGGGAATCTCCCCAGGCGCCGGCTGCGGGTGGCCCGAAAGACGACAGGTGGTGATGGTGGTCTGCCACTGGTTTCAGGCGTCGGACGGGTAACCGAGTCCGCCCGCCTCACCTGGCGTCCATCGGTCTGGCCCTTGTCAGCAAGGGCTACGGTCATGGCCATCCCTTGCATGGGGTAGTTCTGTCGAACTAGTCCTTCAAAAAAACCGTTTGTGACCTACAGTCACTAGGGTTTGCACCGATATGACCTTTGCGAATGGATAAATGGCAAAGGTGTTACGAATGCAAACCCTTCTCGGCAACATGCGCTTGGCGCAGAAGTTTTTCCTGATCGGCCTCATCGCCCTGGTGATGACCGCATTCCCCACGGTGATGGCGGTGCGGGCCGATCTGTCCGTCTGGCGGGCCGCCAATGGCGAGACCGAAGGCATCCCCTCGGCCGGGGCCGCCCTCAAGCTGGTGCAGCTGACGCAGCAGCACCGGGGCCTGTCGGCCAATTTCCTGGGCGGCAACGAGTCGGTCAAGGACAACCGGGCCAAGCGCCAGGGCGATGTGGACACCGCGTTTGCCAACCTGGGCAGCGCACTGGCCGCCATGGGTGCACCCGCGCTGGAAGCCAAACACCGCGAGCTGACCGAGCAATGGAAGGCGCTGTCCGCCGACGTAGCGGCCAAGTCGATTCCCGGCCCGCAGAGCTTTGCGCGCCACACGGCGCTGATTGCTGCTCAGCTGGCGCTGATCGAGGACATCAACGACGCGTCGGGCATGAGCCTGGACCCGAACGCGCACACCTACTTCCTGATCCAGTCGGTGCTGGTGCACCTGCCGCGCCTGACCGAGACGCTGGGTCAGGCCCGGGCGCAAGGCTCGCTGGTGCTGACTCGCGGTGAACTGGGGCCTGACCAGCGTTCCAGCCTGACCACACTGGTGAGCATCTCCCGTTCCCACGTGGCGCAAGCCCGGCGCAGCTTGGACAAGTCGCTGGCCGCCAATGCCCGCCTGAACGCGGCCATCGGCACCAAGGCCACCGCCGCCTGGACGGCCGCCGACGCCGCCTTTGCCCTGGTGGACAAGGAAATCCTCAAGGCCGAGCAGCTGTCCATGGCGCCCAACGACTTTTTTGCGGCCACCACGGCACAGATCGACGCCCAGTTCGCCCTGATCGACGACGCCTTCAAGGTGCTGGCCGACGAATTGCATGCCGAAGCCTCTGGCGCCATGCAGCGCCTGATGCTGATGCTGGTGGGCATTGGCGTGCTGGTGGTGCTGGGTGGACTGATCATGCTGGGCATTGCCCGCCAGACCACGGGGGCGATCCAGAAGGCCGTCAAGGTGGCCGAGACCGTCGCCTCGGGTGACCTGACCTCGCAGATCGAGGTGCAAAGCACCGACGAGACCGGTCAGTTGCTGACGGCGCTCAAGGCCATGAACGAGAGCCTGGCCACCATGGTCTTGGCCGTGCGCCAGAGCAGCGACAGCATCGCCACCGGCAGCAGCCAGATCGCCACCGGCAACGCCGACCTGTCCTCGCGCACCGAGACGCAGGCCAGCAACCTGGAAGAGACCGCCGCCAGCATGGAAGAGCTGACCTCCACCGTGGCGCAGAACGCCGAAACCTCTCGCGAGGCGGCCCGCATCGCCCGTGAGGCACGCGCGGCAGCCGAAGAGGGTGGCCAGGTGGTGGGCCGCGTGGTGCAGACCATGCAGGGCATCAACGACAGCAGCCGCCGCATCAGCGACATCATCGGCGTGATTGACGGTATCGCCTTCCAGACCAATATCCTGGCGCTCAACGCCGCGGTGGAAGCCGCCCGTGCGGGCGAGCAGGGCCGCGGCTTTGCCGTGGTGGCCGGTGAGGTGCGCAACTTGGCCCAGCGCAGCGCCCAGGCCGCGCGCGAGATCAAGACCCTGATCGGCGAAAGCGTGGAGCGGGTCGAGTCGGGCACCGGCCTGGTGGCCCAGGCGGGCCAGAGCGTGGGCCAGATCGTCGATCAGGTCGCGCGCGTGTCGCAGCTGATCGAGGGCATCACCCTGGCCAGCCAGGAGCAGTCCGAAGGTATCTCTCAGGTGGGTGATGCCGTGGCCCAGCTCGACCAGGTCACGCAGCAGAACGCCGCGCTGGTGGAAGAAAGCGCCGCCGCCGCTGAAAGCCTGCGCAGCCAGGCCCAACGTCTGGCCGAGGTGGTGGGTTCGTTCCGGCTGCGGGGGTGACCTTGGCCGGGGCCGGCCCGGCAGATGGCGTATCGTTCGGGGTGGAATCCCATACCAACCTCCGGAGGACATGACCATGGCAATGGACCAAGTGGACTACTACCTGCATGGCGACGACATGCAGCTGGTCGAGATTGAGCTGGACCCGGGCGAAGCCGCCATCG
>JAJPEW010000256.1 GCA_021166755.1 Hydrogenophaga sp.
TCTGGTGGGCGATGGGCTCGATGACGCTGATCGCCGGTGTGCTGACCGGCCTGTTCTGGCGCAAACGCTACCTGGCCCGCACGGGCGGGCGCTGAGGCGCCATCAGATGTACGGGGGCGGCGTGTCCTCGCGCCGGAACACACGCTGGACCGCCGGCCGCTCCAGCACCCGCTGCAGGTAGGGACGGATGTGGGTGAAGGTGCGCGCCGGCCATTCCGGGAAGTCCCGCGTCCAGCGGCACAGGGTCAGGACGTACGGATCCAGGACGCTGTAGACCTCACCCAGAAACCATGGCCCCCGGGTTCGGGCGAGATGGCTGTCGAGCTGGACCAGCAGTTTCTCGACACGCACCTGGGCGTGCTGGCGCACCTGCACCGCCCCCATGGGGTTGTCAACGTCGACCCAGCGCCAGGGGTAGAACCAGGCCAACAGGGAGGCCTGCAGGGTGCTGGAACACCAGATGAGCCACTTGTAGAACTGGGCGCGCTCGGGCGTGCCCACTGGGGGCGCCAGCGCCGCCTCGGGGTGCGTGTCGCACAGGTGCAGACAGATGGCCGCCGTTTCGTACAGCACCAGGTCGCCGTCGATCAGGACCGGGAACTCGCCATTCGGGTTGAGCCGCAGGAATTCCGGGCTGAGGTGCGACTCGCGCAGGCGATCGACCAGGCGCAGCTCGAACGGCACGCCAAGCTCTTCGAGCAGGATGTGCGGAATGGTGCTGGCGGTGCTGGGGTAGTGATGCAGTTCGATCATGGGCCAGGATCGGGCAAACCAAACATGCGGGCCCCATTGTTCCACGCCACCTGGCGGGCGACCTCGGGCGGCAATCCGCCCAGCCATAACCGATAGGCCTTCATGAGGTCGTCGTAGTAAAGCCAGCGCTGGTTGATCCAGGTGTCCGATCCGATCATGAAGCGGTCGGGGTACTTGAGGATGAGCGCACGCCACTCGGGACACAGCTGACCGTCGCCGCAGGTGAGGCCGGGCCGATAGGACAGCTCGCCCATGAGGCGGGGGAAGCGGGCCATGAGTTCGTCGACGCGCGCCACGGGCGTGCCACCAATACCCGTGTGCGCCCAGATCAAGCGCGTGTTCCTTCCCTGCGAGGGGGTGTGCTGCATCAGCTGTTCAACCGCCACGTCATCGACATGGGCCAGCACGGCCAGGTCCTGCTGGTCGGCCAGAACCATCAGTTCACGGGCGACAATGCCCTGCGCATTGGCGCTATCGTATAGGTGGAATTCGCCCAGGCCCCGGTAGGGCCCGGACGGGGTGCCCTGGCTCAGCTCACTTCGAACCATCTCGGCGATGGAGGTGTCACGGAACCAGTGGTTGTAGTCGGCCCGATCGCGGTAGAGCCGGATGAACGGCACCACGGTGACGCCGGCCGCGCGTGTCTGCTCGCGGGCCTGGGCCAGCGCCTTGGTGCCGTCGTTGGGCCGGGAATTGGCGATGATGGCCCGCACACCGTTGCGCTGCATGCGGGCCAGCACATCGGACAGCGGGTGCGGGCAACCCGGTGCCGGCGCGTCGTGCACGCAGGCCTCGTCGTTGTAGTGCAAGTGGGCATCGAACAGCGGCCCGTTGTAGGGCTGCCGGGCCAGCACCGGCGACACCCACAGGCCGCCCAGGACCGCGATGGCGGTCAGGCCGATGGCCAAGGCCCGGCGCATGGTCAGCCCACGTGACGGGCCAGGAAGGCCAGGGTGCGCTCGCGGGCCAGCTTGGCGGCGGCGGCATCAAAGGAACCGCGCTGGTCGCAGTTGAAGCCGTGGTTGGCCGCGTAAACGTGTACCTCGACCGCGGGCTGGGCCTTCTGGAAGGCCTGCACGGTGTCCAGCGGAATCCAGTGGTCCTGGTCACCGAAATGGGCCATGACGGGCACCTTCGGCTGCCGGGCCGCCTCGGCCTCGCCGGTCATGCCACCACCGTAGAAGGGGACAGCGGCCGACAGGCCGTCAAGCGTGCAGGCGGAGCGCCAGGTGAGCAGACCACCCCAGCAGTAACCCAGGATGCCGACCTTGCCCGCCTGCGAGGCATGGGCAATGGCGGCCTGGATGTCGGCCATGACACCGGGGGCAGGCAAAGCCTCGACGGCGGTCTTGTAGCCGAAGCCGGTGCCCATGTCGGCCTCGGTGTAACCCAGCTCGACACCCGGCTGGACACGGTGGAAGGTGGACGGTGCCACGACGAAGTAACCGTCGGCAGCGTAGCCGTCGGCCACCGACCGGATGTGGCTGTTGACGCCGAAGATCTCCTGCAGCACCACCAGGCCGCCCTTGGGCGTGCCGGCGGGCTGGGCCACGTAGGCGGGGAAGGTGATACCGTCGGCGGCGGTGAGGTTGACGAACTGTCCCATGGCTGGCTCCTGTGATCGTTGGAATGGAAGAATGCTGCCTGGCCCCGTCCGGTTGGCGACGCCACCCGGATGCGGGGCTCGTGTAAGGTGCGCAGGTGCGGTTGTAACCGCTGGGCGGATTATTCGCAGGAGACGGGACATGGGCAAGCCACAGGCAGGGGTACTGCTGGTGACCGGCGGCAGTCGGGGCATCGGTGCGGCAACCGCCCGACTGGCCGCTGCGCAGGGCTGGGCAGTGGCGGTCAACTACACCGCGAACTCGCTGGCTGCAGACGAGGTGGTGCGCACCATCCGGTCCGCCGGGGGCAACGCCATCACCGTGCAGGCCGACGTGGCGGACGAGGCGCAGGTGCTGCGCATGTTCGAGAAGGTCGACGCCAAGCTGGGCCGGCTGACCGGGCTGGTCAACAACGCCGGTGTGGTCGATGTGACCGCCCGTCTGGACGAAATGACCATGGCGCGCTGGCGCCGGATGTTCGACATCAACGTGATGGGTTCGCTGCTGTGCGCACGCGAGGCGGTGCGGCGCATGGCCACGCGCCACGGGGGCGAAGGTGGTGCCATCGTCAATGTCTCCAGTGCGGCAGCCCGACTGGGCGCGCCCGGGCAGTATGTGGACTACGCGGCGGCCAAAGGCGCCATCGATGCCTTCACCATCGGGCTGGCCAAGGAAGTGGCCGCCGACGGCATCCGCGTCAACGCGGTGCGGCCCGGCCTGATCGAGACCGAGATCCATGCCTCGGGCGGCCTGCCCAACCGCGTCAATGACCTCAAACACCAGGTGCCGATGCAACGCGGCGGTACCGCCGACGAGGTCGCCCAGGCGATCGTCTGGCTGCTGTCGGACGCAGCCAGTTACACCACCATGAGCCTGCTGGAAGTCTCCGGCGGGCGCTAGAACATGACCCCCACGCTCCGCCGCTACACGGGTCGCTGCCCCCCCGAGGGGGTGCGTATCGCCTTGGGGCGGCCCGGCGGCGAAACTCACCTGACAGAGGACAAACGATGACTGCAACAACACCCGAAAACAGCCCGCACATCAAGATCTGGTGGGAAGACCTGCAGGTGGGCGATGTGCGCGACCTCGGCACGATTTCGCCGACCCGGGACGAGATCATCGCCTTTGCCAGCCAGTTCGACCCCCAGCCCTTCCATCTGAGCGAGGAAGCGGGCAAGGCCTCGGTGTTCGGCGGTCTGAGCGCCAGCGGCTGGCACACCTGTGCCATGGCCATGCGCTTGATGGTGACGAACTTCCTGCACGAGACCTCCAGCCTGGGTTCGCCCGGCCTCGAGAGCCTGAAGTGGACCAAGCCGGTCTACCCGGGCGACGTGCTGCGACTGCAGCACACGGTGACCGAGAAGCGGCCCATGGGCAAGCGGCCGGATGTGGGGCTGGTGCGCACGGTCTGGGAGATGTTCAACCAGCGCGATGAAAAAGTCCTTCACATGGAGGGCTACGGCATGTTCAGAAGAAGGGAACCCGCACAATAGCGGGATGGACTTCAAGCCCCTCATCACCCTGCTGGCCATCGTCAACCCGCTGGCGATCGTCCCGTTTTTCATCCACTACACGCAGGGGTTCAGCTCGGCGCAGCGCAAGCGCACGATCCTGATTTCGTCGTTCAGCGCGTTTGCGGTGATTGCCACCTGTGCCATCGTGGGCCTGCAGGTGCTGGAGTTCTTCAGCATTTCGCTGGCCAGCTTCCAGGTGGGCGGCGGCATGCTGCTGCTGACCTCGGCGCTGGCCATGCTCAACGCACAACCGGCCGAGGCCAAGACCACGCAGGGTGAGGTGGACGACGCCTCGGCCCGCGCGTCGATTGCCGTGGTGCCACTGACGATTCCGCTGCTGACGGGACCGGCCACCATGTCGACCGTCGTGATCTATGCCGACCAGGCCAAGACCTTCTTCCAGCACGCTGCCCTGGTGGGCTACGGCGTGGTGATCGGACTGGCCACGGCGGTCTGCTTCTCCTTGGCCAAGCCGATTGCACGGGCCCTGGGCCAGACCGGCATCAACGTGATGACGCGTCTGATGGGTCTGATCCTGGCCGCGCTGTCGGTGGAGGTGATGGCGGCCGGGTTGACCAAGCTGTTCCCGGCGCTGGGCAGCTGAATACGCTGTTCACGTCCGCAGCGCCTTCGGAGGTCCGCTACCACGGGTCAGACGCCGGCACCCTGAACATGGCTCGCGCCCCATCCACCCGCCCGGCCACGATGCAACCCGGTACATGGTCGTTCACCAGCCCCATGGCCTGCATGAAGGCGTAGACGGTGGTGGGACCGACGAACTTCCATCCACGCTTCTTCAGGTCTTTGGCCAGTGCCACCGCCTCGGGTGAGGTGGTCACGGTCTGGTGTGGCGCTGGCTGGGTGCGGTCTGCTTCGAAACGCCAGAAGTAGGCGGCCAGTGACCCGCACTCGGCCTGCAGGCTGACGGCGCGAGCGGCGTTGTGGATGACCGCTTCGATCTTGCCGCGGTGGCGGACGATGCCTTCGTCCAGCAACAGGCGGGCGACCTGGGGCTCGCCGTAGGTGGCCATGCGATGAAAGTCGAACCCGTCGAACGCCTTGCGAAAGTTCTCGCGCTTGACCAGGATGGTTCGCCAGCTCAGGCCCGACTGGAAGCTCTCCAGGCAGAGTTTCTCGAACAGGCGCGTGTCGTCGCCTACCGGGAAGCCCCATTCATGGTCATGGTAGGCCTCGTACTCGGGCGTAGCGGCGCACCAGCGGCAGCGTGGCTGGCCGTCGGTGCCGTGGACGGTCTGGGGTTCGGTCATGCGGCGCTCCCTCTGCGGGCACCTGCACCAGCAGTCGGTGCAGTGAGATTCGTCGTGATCGATGAGGAGAACATGGTGGACACAGGCTCCAGAAACGGTGGGGTCGGGCGGCGGCGGGTGCAGTGTGCGGGACCACGACGACCGCGCGCCTCGCAAGTCGTTGACAGAGCTCTTGCTGAAAACACTGTACTTATGTACAGTCTATATCGCCATCTCACCATCCGCAACCACCGGAGGATCCCACATGCTCGATCACATGACGTTTCGCGTGACAGACATTGCCCAGGCCAAGGCCTTCTACAGCGCCGCCCTGGCGCCACTGGGCTACAGCGTTTGCTTTGAAGGGAACTTCGGTTCCAACATCCTTGGACTGGCCTATCCGGACGCTGCCGAGCCCGACGGCAAGAAAGCCGACGTGTGGTTCATCGACGGGCCATCGCCCTACGGCGGTCCAGCGGCCACGTCGGGCTGCCATCTGGCGTGGCGGGCTTCCAGCCGGGCACAGGTGGTCGCCTTCTACCAGGCGGCGATGGCCGCTGGCGGCAAGGAC
>JAJPEW010000296.1 GCA_021166755.1 Hydrogenophaga sp.
GCCATAGCCGTGGGACTCTTCAAACGACTCGGCGTAGTGCGCGGCGTAGCTGTAGAGCTTCTTGGGGATGCAGCCGACGTTGACGCAGGTGCCGCCCAGGCCATCGGTGCCCAGGCTTTCGGCCATGGCCACTCGGCCACCACGCCCGGCGGCCATGCGGGCGGCGCGCACGCCACCGCTGCCGCCACCGATGACGAACAGGTCAAAATCGAAATTGCTCATGATGTCCTCAGCGCCGGCACAGAGGTCCGCCGGCATGGTCGGTCATCTTAAGCCTTGGTCAACGACCTTGCAGGCCAGGTGGACAGGGGCCGATCAGTCGGCCCGGGCCAGAGCCTCCGCTTGCCTCAGCACGCGCCGACGCGCCATCTCGCGGCCCATGCCGACGGTGTCCAGTCCTGCCAGGCGTTGGCGCGCCTGGGGATAGGCGATCGATTCCTCCAGCAGGATGTGGTCCAGGTACAGCGCCTCGAACACATCGAGTGCGTGGCGCAACTCCACCGTATCGAACCACAGGTTGCCATTGGCGGCGGCTTCCAGCGAGGGCGCGATCTGCAGCCAGTTTTCCTCCAGCCAGCCGTGGTCCTGCACCAGATGCTCGGTCGCCTGGACCACCGTAGGGTCCTGGCTGGCCAGCAGCGTGGGGAAGATGTGCTTCTCTTCGTCCAGGTGGTGCTGCCGGGCTTCGCCACTGAAGTAGTTCAGCACGCGCCGGGCCTTCTCCCGGTTGGCCTGGTTCAACCCATCGGATTCGATGGCATCGACCAGTTCGTGCAGCTGGCGAATGTGCTGCTGGATGTCCCGGTGGGTCTGGTCCAGGAATTCAAAGACGGCGATGGCAACGGGTGCGGCAGCCATGGTGGACTCCTTCAAGGTGATGTGACCATTCTGGAGGTGCTGCGCCGCCGCAATTTGATCTGCCTCAACAAAAAAGCCCGCCGAAGCGGGCTCCCGACGGAATGCAGGCCGTGATCAGTAGGTGTACACGCCGCGGCCGGTCTTGCGGCCGAGCCAGCCCGCGGCCACCATTTCCTTGAGCAAGGGGGCGGGACGGTACTTGCTGTCGTTGAACTCGGCCATGTAGACGTTCATCACGGCCAGGCAGACGTCCAGGCCGATCATGTCGGCCAGGGCCAGTGGGCCGATGGGCTGGTTGGTGCCCAGCTTCATGCCGGCGTCGATGTCTTCCGGCGTGGCCAGACCCTCGGCCAGCACGAAGAAGGCCTCGTTGATCATGGGCACCAGGATGCGGTTGACCACGAAGCCGGGTGCGTTCTTCACGGTGATCGGCGTCTTGCCCAGCGCCTCGGCCAGCGCCTTGACGGCGTCGTGCGTGGCGTCGCTGGTCTGCAGGCCGCGGATGATCTCCACCAGCGCCATCATGGGTACCGGGTTGAAGAAGTGCATGCCGATGAAGCGGTCGGCGCGCTGGGTGGCGGCGGCCAGCTTGGTGATGCTGATCGAGCTGGTGTTGGTGGCCACGATCACCTCGGGGGCCAGGATGCCGTCGAGCTGCTGCAGGATCTTGACCTTCAGGGCCTCGTTCTCGGTCGCGGCCTCGATGACCAGCTGGGCGCCCTTGAGGTCTTCGTAATTCGTGGACCCCTGGATCAGCGACAGCGCCTGGGCCTTGCCGTCGGCGGTGAGCTTCTCTTTCTTGATCAGGCGGTCCAGGCTGCCGGCGATCGTGGCCAGCCCCTTGTCGACGGCCGCCTGGGCCACATCAATCATGACGACGCGGATGCCGCTGACGGCACAGGCCTGTGCAATGCCGTTGCCCATGGTGCCGGCGCCGATGATGCCGACGGTCTGGATCTTGCTCATTTCGTAATCACTCCTGCCAATTGTTGGAAAAGTCGTTGGGGTCAACCTGGATTCTGCGACGCACATCAGGGCCGCAGGCGCTGTGGCGTCGCACAGGTGTCCTGTCTAGGCTGGGGAACCTAACCATTCATCAGGGCCTGTGCTAACTTGCCTGCACATTGTCGCGCACCGTCTTGCAGACAGATGACAGGCCAGTGCGCCCAGGAGACACAAGCACATGTACGACACCATCATCGTGGGCGGAGGATCGGCCGGTTGCGCCCTGGCGGGACGCCTGAGCGAGGACCCGGGTCATCGAGTCGCCCTCATCGAGGCGGGACCCGCCGACCGCAGCGTCCTCATCCACTGCCCAGGTGGGCTGGCCGTGATGGCCAAGTACCAGCTCAACGGCTGGGGTTACCACACCGTGCCGCAGCCGGGGCTGCATGGCCGGCGCGGCTACCAGCCGCGCGGCAAGGTGATGGGCGGGTCGAGTTCGATCAACGCCATGATCTACGCCCGAGGCCATGCGCGCGACTACGACGACTGGGCGGCCCAGGGCAACCCGGGCTGGTCTTTTCAGGACGTGCTGCCGTACTTCAAGCGCTCCGAGCACAACGAGCGGGGCGCCGACGACTGGCACGGCCAGGGCGGACCGCTCAATGTGATGGACCTGCGCAGCCCCAACCCTTTCCTGCCGCACTTCCTGGAGGCAGGTCGCCAGGCCGGCTACCCCATCAACGACGATTTCAACGGTCCTCAGCAGGAAGGCATCGGTGTCTATCAAGTGACCCACCGCAACGGCGAGCGCTTCAGTGCCGCCAAGGCCTATGTCACCCCGCACCTGGGCCGCAGCAACCTGCAGGTGTTCACCGACAGCCTGACTTCCCGGGTGCTCACCGAGGTGCGTGATGGCCAGGTGCGCGCCACCGGTGTGGAGTTGCGCGGGCAGGGCGGCCGAGGTGTGCCACAGCAACTCATGCTCAAGCCCGGGGGCGAGGTCGTGCTCAGTGCCGGTGCCTTCGGGTCCCCGCAACTGCTCATGCTCTCGGGCATCGGGCCGGCGGATCACTTGCGCGAGCACGGCATCGAGGTGGTTCGTGACCTGCCCGGTGTCGGTGCCAACCTGCACGACCACCCGGATGTGGTGATGGTGGTCAACGCCCCTCAGGTGACCGACCTGTTCGGCCTGTCCCTGACCGGTGCCTGGAACATGCTCAAGGGCATTGGCGAATGGCGTCGCTCCCGCAGCGGCATGCTGACCACCAACTTCGCCGAAGCCGGGGGATTCATCCGTAGCGCCGCCGATGAACCGATCCCGGACCTGCAATTGCACTTCGTGGTGGGCAAGCTGGTCGATCATGGCCGAAAGACGGTGTTCGGTCACGGCTATTCCTGTCACGTCTGCCTGCTGCGGCCGCGCAGCCGGGGCAGCCTGCGGCTGGCCAGTGCCGACCCGCAGGTGGCACCGCTGATCGATCCCGCCTTTCTGCAGGACCCGGACGATGTGCGGCGCCTCGTGCAGGGGTTCAAGCTCACCCGCGAGCTGCTCTCGCAGCCGGCGCTGGCCCGCCACGGCGGCCGGGAGTCGGCCGCGTCGGCCGAGGCCCGCAGCGATGCGCAGATCGAGCAGTTCATCCGCCACCATGCCGACACCATCTACCACCCGGTGGGGACCTGCCGAATGGGCCCGGACGAAGGCGCCGTGGTCGACGCCCGGCTGCGGGTGCATGGCGTCAGCGGCTTGCGCGTGGTGGATGCGTCCATCATGCCCAGCGTCGTCGGTGGCAACACCAATGCCCCGAGCATGATGATCGCCGAGAAGGCGGCGGATATGATCCGGGAAGACCGATCCGCTTCCTGAGACCGACCATGATCCTCGAACACGCCGACATCCGCATCGATCCCGCCCGCGCCGCTGACTTTGAGGCCGCCATCCTGCACGGCGTGCAAACCGTCATCTCACAGGCCAAAGGCTTCAGGGGCTTCAAGGTCAACCGCAGCATCGAGAGCCCGGGCCGCTATCTGCTGATGATCTACTGGGACACGCTGGAAGACCACACCGTCGGATTCCGTGGCTCGGACGCGTTCACGCAGTGGCGCACCATCGTCGGGCCGTTCTTTGTGCAGCCCCCGGTGGTCGAGCATCTGGAGCTGGTCGGCAAGAGTTGAGCGACCTCAGCTCTTTCTCATCAGTGTGGACTTGCCGAACAGGCTTTCGATCAGGTCCACCGCCAGCAACGCCGTCTTGTTGCGCACGTCCAGCGCCGGGTTGAGTTCGACCACGTCCAGTGAGCCCAGGCGACCGGTATCCGCGATCATCTCCATGCACAGCTGGGCTTCGCGGTAGGTCGGTCCGCCAGGCACCGTGGTGCCCACGCCGGGTGCGATCTCCGGGTCCAGGAAATCGACGTCGAAGCTCACATGCAGGTGGGTGTGTTCGTCCAGACCCATCAGCGCCTGTTCCATGGTGTGACGCATGCCCATCTCGTCGATGTAGCGCATGTCGAAGACTTCCAGCCCCTGCTCGTGGACGAAGCGCTTCTCCCCGGGGTCCACGCTGCGGATGCCGATCTGGCGCACCACATCGCTGTCGATGGCCGGCACCTGCCCGCCGATTTCCACCAGCGCCTGCGGGCCGTGGCCGCAGAGCACCGCCACGGGCATACCGTGGATGTTGCCGCTGGGGGTCAGTTCAGCCGTGTTGAAGTCCGCATGGGCGTCAAGCCAGAGCACCCGCAGCTTCTTGCCGGTTTCGCGGCAATGCCGGGCCACGGCACTGATCGACCCGATCCCCAGGCAATGGTCACCGCCCAGCATGATCGGCAGGCGTCCCGCGGCCAGCTCGGCATGTACGGCCTCGTGCACCCGCTGGTTCCAGGCCACCACCTCGGGCAGGTGGCGGTAGCCATGGAGGGGCCCCTGCCAGGGGTTGCCTGGCCCGCTGAGGTTGCCGCGGTCGATGACCTCCAGCCCGTGGCTGTGCAGCACGGCGGCGATGCCTGCCACGCGCAGGGCTTCGGGACCCATGGAGGCGCCGCGGGCGCCAGCGCCGATATCGGTCGGCGCACCGATCAGGCTGATGCGATGGTGATGTTGCATGGTGCAATTTTGCGGCAATGGCGCGACAAGTGTTCGGGAGAACACCCTCGGGTGGGGGCTTGTCGAAACGGGTCGGCAGACGGCCCGTTCTGCGCCGACAATCCGATGCCCTCCTGATCGCAAGCCATGAGTCACATCTTCGACGCCGAATCCCGCCCCGCCATGGTCTGGCCCGCCAGCGGTCA
>JAJPEW010000314.1 GCA_021166755.1 Hydrogenophaga sp.
TACAAGGATGTGGCCGCCAAGCACAAGGGCGAAGCCGGTGCGCTGGACAAGGTCGCTGCCCGCATCAAGAGTGGCGGCTCCGGCATCTACGGTCCGATCCCCATGCCGCCGCAGCCCAACCTCAAGGACGACGAGCTCAAGCTGCTTGCCGGCTGGATCTTGGCCGGCGCGCCGGACAAATAAACTTTCACCCTTTCTCACGCAAGGAGCCTCTCATGAATTCCTCCCGCCGCACCGCCCTGAAGACCACGGGCGCCTTCGCTACCCTGATTTCCCTGGGCCTCGTGACCCAGAGCCAGGCCCAGGCCGCTGTGGACCGTGCCAGCTTCCAGGTCAAGACCGTTGAAGATGCCCTCAAGGCCATCGGTGGCCAGGCCGCGTCCAGCGACCAGGTGACCGTGGTCTCGCCCGACATTGCCGAAAACGGCGCTGTCGTGCCCGTGGGCGCCACCAGCAAGCTGCCCAACACCACCGAGATCTATCTGATCGTCGAGAAGAACCCGACGCCCCTGTCGGCCGCTTTCTTCATTCCTGCGGGCACCGCTGCCGATGTGCAGACCCGCCTGAAGATGGGCCAGAGCACCAACGTGGTCGCTGTGGTCAAGGCCGACGGCAAGCTGTTCTCTGCCACGAAGGAAACCAAGGTGACGCTCGGCGGCTGCGGCGGCTGATCATCTTTGACCTTTCGACAGACAACCCCCATTTTCTAGAGTTATCAGGAGTCCATCATGGCTGATCCGATGCGCATCCGCGCCGCCGTTGCAGGCGATGAAGTCACCGTCCGCGTGCTGATGTCCCACCCCATGGAGCCCGGCACCCGCAAGGATGCTTCCGGCAACACCATTCCCGCCCATTTCATCCAGGACGTCGAGGCCACCCACAACGGCAAGAGCGTCCTCAAGGCGATGTTCAGCGGCTCGGTGTCGCAGAACCCCTTCCTGTCCTTCAAGTTCAAGGGCGGCGCCAAGGGTGACAAGGTCGCGGTCAAGTGGGTCGACAACAAGGGCGAAACCCGCACCGACGAAGCCACGATCGCCTGATCAGGCGCGTGGAACGCACGGCCAGCCACGCAAGTTGCTGGCCGTTTGGTTTTTCATCACAACGAGGAGAGCAACCGATGAAACGACACGTTCTGGCATTGGCCGCACTGGCGGCGCTGGGGCAGGGTACTGCCTGGGCGCAGGATGCCGCCGCCGAGGGCATTGCGAAGTACCGTGAGATGCTGCAGGACGGCAACCCCGCCGAACTGTTCGAGATGAAGGGCGAGGAGCTCTGGAAGCAGAAACGCGGTCCCAAGAACGTGTCGCTGGAGCAATGTGATCTGGGCAAGGGCCCGGGCGTGCTCAAAGGGGCTTTTGTCGAGTTGCCCCGCTTCTTCAAGGACACAGGGCGTGTTCAGGACATGGAGTCGCGCCTGGTGACCTGCATGGAAACCCTGCAGGGTTTCAATGCGGCCGAGATCATGAAAACCCCTTTTGGCAAGGGTGAGATGGCCAACCTGACCGCGCTGGCCACCTACGTGGCCACGCAGTCCAAGGGCATGCGTTTTGCGCTGCCCTACAACACGACCGAAGAGAAGACCATGTACGAAGTGGGCAAGCGCCTGTTCTACATGCGGGGCGGCACCCACGACTTCTCCTGCGCCTCATGCCATGGACAGGAAGGCAAACGCATCCGTCTGCAGGATCTGCCTGACCTGACCAAGAACCCGGGGGACGGTATCGGCTTTGCGGCTTGGCCTGCCTACCGTGTGTCCAATTCCCAGATGTGGGGCATGCAACTGCGCCTGAACGACTGCTACCGCCAGCAGCGCTTCCCGGAGCCCAAGTTCGGCAGCGATGTGACCATCGCCCTGGCGGTCTACATGGGCGTCAATGCCAAGGGTGCCGAGTCCATCGTGCCCTCCATCAAGCGCTGAAGACGACAGGAGAAGAACCCATGCAGAAATCCACCATTGCCACCTTGTTGGCCGCCCCGGTGCTGGTCCTGGGCCTGAGCGCCTGCGTCTCTTCGTTGCCCTCGGCCGAGTACGACCGGATCACGGCTGAGGTTGTGAAAGCATCCTTCCAGGACAAGGGCATCGCCAAGGTTGACCGCCTGGTGCAGGACGACGCCAACCGCGAATGTGCGGCAGCCGACGTGGCCGGCAAGCCCATCGACGAGAAGGTCGCCAAGGCCATCGAAGAAGCCGAAATGAAGACCGTCAAGTGGCCTTCGGACGGCAAGTTCCTGGGCGACTGGAAGGAGGGCGAGAAAATTGCCCAGAGCGGACGCGGCCTGACCTGGACCGACAACGAGAAAACCGTCAACGGCGGCAACTGCTACAACTGCCACCAGATCACCAAGGAAGAGATTTCCTTCGGCACGCTGGGCCCGAGCCTGTACAACTACGGCAAGCTGCGCGGCGTCTCCGACCCGAACAGCCCGGCGTCCAAGGCCATCGTCGAGTACACCTGGGGCAAGATGTGGAATTCGCGGGCCTACAACGCCTGCTCCCAGATGCCTCGGGCTGGCCACAAGGGCATTCTCAATGAGCAGCAGCTCAAGCATGTGATGGCCCTGCTGTTGGACCCGAACTCACCGGTCAACAAGTAAGCAAACGGTCATCCGGGCAGGCCTTCGGGCCTGCCCAGGTCCGCCAGGGGGCGGCGCCAGGACCAAAAAAAATTTGGCGCAAGTATCAGCAATCAATTGATAAGGAATGTTCATGAGCTTCAGCCGTCGCGAATTCATGCAGGTGCTGGCCGTGGCTGGAGCCACTGGCATGGCGCTGTCCCACCAGGATGTCCTGGCCGCCAAACCGGGCGCCGGCGAGCGTCTGTATGACGTGCCGAAATTCGGCAACGTCAGCTTCCTGCACTTCACCGATTGCCACGCGCAACTCACGCCGATCTACTTCCGTGAACCAAACGTGAACCTGGGCGTGGCAGAAGCCGTGGGCCGCCCGCCGCACATCGTGGGTGAGCACCTGCTCAAGCACTTCGGTTTCAAACCGAACACGCCAGAGGCGCACGCGTTCACCTACCTGAACTTCAGCCAGGCCGCCAAGACCTACGGCAAGGTCGGCGGCTTCGCACACCTGGCCACGCTGGTCAAGCAGCTCAAGGCCAGCCGTCCGCACGCGCTGCTGCTCGATGGCGGCGACACCTGGCAGGGTTCGGCCACATCGCTGTGGACCAATGGTCAGGACATGGTCGACGCCTGCAAGCTGCTGGGTGTCAACATGATGACCCCGCACTGGGAATTCACCTTCGGTGCCAAGCGGGTGCAGGAGGTGGTGGAGAAGGATTTCAAGGGTCACATCGAATTCCTGGCCCAGAACATCAAGACCACCGACTTCGAGGACATGGTCTTCAAGCCTTACGCCATGCGCGAGATGAATGGCGTCAAGGTGGCGGTCATCGGGCAGGCGTTCCCCTACACCCCGATCGCCAACCCGCGCTACATGGTGCCGGACTGGACCTTCGGGATCCAGGACGAGAACATGCAGAAGATGGTCGACCAGGCCCGCAGCGAAGGCGCGCAGGTGGTCGTCGTCCTGTCGCACAACGGCATGGATGTGGACATCAAGATGGCTTCCCGCGTGCGCGGCATCGATGCCGTCCTGGGTGGCCACACCCACGACGGCATGCCGGCACCGGTCATCGTCAAGAACGGCGGCGGCCAGACGCTGGTGACCAACGCAGGCTCCAACAGCAAGTTCCTGGGTGTGCTGGACTTCGATGTGCGCGGTGGCAAGGTCCAGGACTTCCGCTACAAGCTGCTGCCGGTGTTCTCCAACCTGCTGCCCGCCGACAAGGAAATGCAGGCCCTCATCGACAAGGTGCGCGCGCCCTACAAGGACAAGCTCGAAGAAAAGCTGGCGGTCACCGAGGATCTGCTGTATCGCCGCGGCAACTTCAACGGTTCGTGGGATCAGCTGATCTGCGACGCGCTCATGGAGGTCAAGGGTGCCGACATGGCCTTCTCGCCCGGCGTGCGCTGGGGCACGTCACTGCTGCCGGGTGACACCATCACCTACGAGCGCATGATGGACCAGATGGCGCTGACCTATCCGGCGACCACGCTCAACGAATTCAGCGGCGCGCAGATCAAGGAGATCATGGAAGATGTCTGCGACAACATCTTCAACCCCGATCCGTATTACCAGCAGGGCGGCGACATGGTGCGCGTCGGTGGCATGACCTACAGCTGCACCCCCAACGCGCCGGCCGGCCAGCGCATCAACAACATGATGCTCAAGGGCAAGCCGATCGAGGCCGACAAGAAGTACAAAGTGGCCGGCTGGGCCTCGGTCCAGGAAGGCGTGCAGGGCGAGCCGATCTGGGACGTGGTCTCGGGCTATCTGCGCAACAAGAAGGTGATCAAGGGCGTGAAAGTCAACACGCCCAAGATCATCGGCATGGAAGGCAACCCTGGCATGGTGGCCTGATTCCGTGACGGGGCAGGTCAGCCATGCCGCCGTTTGATATGCTTGCACGCATTGGCCTGCCTCTTTCTTCCCGATCCCTCCCATGACCCACAAGCTGCTCATCGCCCTTGCCGGCGCCGCCATCCTCGCTGGCTGCGCCAGTTCCAAGCCCTACTGGCACAAGCCCGGTGTCACGTCGGACGATACCTACACCCAGCTGTCCGAGTGCAAGTTCCAGGTCGGGATCAACAAGGTGTCCAAGTCCGATCAGGAGGACCTGGTGGCCCACTGCATGCGTGGCAAAGGGTTCCGCCTGCTGGCCAATCCGGACTGATGTCCTCTCTCTGCCCCGCTGACCGGGGCTGAAGCCGTCATGCGACTGACCCAGTGGACCGACTACAGCCTGCGCGTGCTGATGTATTGCGCTGCCTGCCAGGAACGGGTCAAACCGCCGACGGTGGCCGAGATTGCCGAGGCGCATGGCATCTCACGCAGTCATCTGATGAAGATCGTCATGTCGCTGGCCAGCTACGGCTGGCTGGAGACGACCCGCGGACGGGGAGGCGGACTGCGACTGCTCAAGCCCGCCAGTGAGCTGCGTCTGGGCGATGTCGTTCGCCGGACGGAGTCTGACCTGATGCTGGTCGAGTGCTTCGACCCGGCGGGCAACCAGTGCAAACTCG
The DNA here is from genome assembly GCA_021166755.1 of Hydrogenophaga sp. Classification (GTDB taxonomy): domain Bacteria; phylum Pseudomonadota; class Gammaproteobacteria; order Burkholderiales; family Burkholderiaceae_C; genus Hydrogenophaga; species Hydrogenophaga bisanensis. Next base: position 5,095 of record JAJPEW010000314.1, read on the forward strand.
ACGGGCATTGCCGGCTCAAAGGCGTCTTCAAGGAAGCCATGCAAAGCTACTTCGACACGCTGGATGCTTACACCCTGGCCGACCTGATGGCGCCGCCGACGCTGGCCCGATCCGCTGCGCTGCAACCGATCAGACCTCCACTGCCCACGGTGCGCAAGCCCGTCAAGGCAGGCAAGTCGCCGGCACACTGACCCGTGGTCAGCCTGCGGCGGGTGTGGCCAGGCGCCGAGCCATGCCGGGCGACGAAAGCCACCGGCGTCCGTCGCCATTCACAAGGACGCTCTCTGTGCCCGGTAGCTTGCTTAGCATCTGCGCAGCGGCGTCCGGCCCCAGCAGCATGGCCATCGCTCCCCGGCCATTGACCTGGTTCACGTCGCGGGCCACCATGGCCACCCCCCGGACACCCTGGGCGGGCAGTCCGGTTTCCGGGTTCAGCACGTGATGGAAGTGCCGTCCATCCAGGACGAAATGACGCTCGTAGTCTCCTGAAGAAGCCACCACGCCATCGGTCAGCGACACGGTGCCCAGCAAACCCGAAGGGTTCGAAGGGTCACGCAAGCCGATGCGCCAGTCGCGGCCGTCCAGCTGGCCAGTCACCAGCACATCACCCCCGCCATTGATCATCGCACCGTCCAGCCCGTGTGACTTGAGTACTCGCATGCCTGCCTCCAGGATGGGCAGTTTGGCGACACCACCCAGATCGAGCTTCATGCCTCGGCGCATCAACTGTGCCTGGCCTCTCTCGGGATCAGTGTGGAGTTGCCGGTGGTCGACCAGATGGCGCTGTTCCCGCCGCTCTTGAACAGACGGCAGTCGGGGACTGCCGGGCTTGAACGACCATCCGTCATAGGCACCGATGGTGATGTCGAAAAGTCCGCCGCTCTCCCGCGAGAGGGTCAGTGCCTGCTGCAGCACGGCCATGGTCTCCGGAGAAACATCCACCGGGTGCCGACCAGCGGCACGGTGCAGGGCAGCCACCTCGCTGTCATTCCGGTATCGGCTCATCAACTGCTCCAGCCGGGCCATTTCCGACAGTGCGAGATCCGCAGCGCGTGCCGCCAGCGTGCCTTGAGCGACGATGTCGATCTGTGTGCCCAGCAGCGGCCGCGACATGCGAACCGTGCCAGCGCGAGCCATGGCCGGGCCCAGATAGGCCGAAAGAACCAGAAGACCGGCGCCCGCCATACAGCGCCGTCGTGACAGGGGGGCTGCGGTCTGCATGGCGTCCCTTATTGCGACAGGGCCACCATGTGGTCCACCGCGGCCTTGACCTCGTCGTCGCTCAGGCTGGCACCGCCGCCGCGGGCCGGCATCATGCCTTTGGAGCCGGTATAGCCCTCGATGGCGTGCTTGTACAGCGTGTCCTTGCCTTGGGCAATGCGCGGCCCCCAGTCGGCCTTGTCGCCAGGCTTGGGTGCGCCTGCAACGCCAGCGCCATGGCAAAGGGCGCAGGTGCTGCCGTAGACCTTCTTGCCCACAGTGTTTTCGGCGACGGGGGCAGCCGCGGGGGCGGGGGCTGCAGGAGCGGACGCGGCTGCGGGAGCAGCGGCAGGCGCGGCAGATTCCTTTTGTCCGCACGCCGCCAGACCGGCGGTGAGGATCAGGGTCAGAAGAAGTGAAGAGGTTTTCATGGTGGTCATCCTTGTGGTTGGTGGGTCAGCGAACGTGCTCGCTGTGTGGAATGAAT
>JAJPEW010000320.1 GCA_021166755.1 Hydrogenophaga sp.
CCGGTGCACGGGCCAGACGGGCTGGCCGATCTGGTCCCGCAGCATCTGCATGGCAAACCGGGTCTCGCCCGCATCCAGGCCGGTGCGGTGCACCAGCAATCCGGGAGGCTTGTCGATGGCCACCAGGTGATCGTCCTGGAAGAGAAGTCGCAGCATGGCCCCCGATTGTGCGGGAGTGGCGCAGGTACACTTTCCACGAAGGGGGGCTGACGGGCAGGCAATGCCGGGCCTGACATCAGCACCATCCGAGGATCGAACCATGCGAGGCCACTTTTTTCTGCCCGTCCTGACAGCCCTGAGCCTGTTGCTGACCGCCTGCGGCAAGCAGGGCGTCGAGCTGGGAGAGGGGGGCTCTGTGGTCAAGGGGTCGGCCGGTCCTGCGGGGGCCAGTCAGGCGGCCGCCGAATTGCGCACCTGCACCGAGCCGGTGGCGGTGGTGTCGCTGATGGAGAACCCCAATGGCTATGTGGGCATCGGCCGGGGAGGCCTGCCCGATTCCCCGTTGCCCTTGGTGCGCGTGATCATGCAGCAAAGCGGCTGCTTCCGGATTGTCGACCGGCATTCCGGACTCAAGGCGACCGTGCGTGAGCATGAGCTCAAGGAAGACGGCATCCTTCGGCAGGATGACACCACGGTCCGCAAGGGCCGGGGCATCGTGGCCCAGTACACGCTGGTGCCCAGCCTGACCTTTTCCGAGCAGGATGCCGGCCGACAGATCGGGGGCATCCTGGCGCAGATTCCCGGGCTGAACGTGCTGGCCGGTGCGGCCGAAAATGTCAAGCTCAAGGAGGCGCAGGTGGTGCTGCTGTTGACCGACAACGAAACCACCGAACAGTTGTCGGCGGCCACCGGCGCGGCCCGCAGCACCGATCTTGGCATCGGCGGTCTGGTCATCGGCAAGGCGGGTGGTGCCGGCGGCATGGGCTGGAGCAACACCAATGAAGCCAAGGTCATCGCTGCGGCATTCCTGGATGCGCACAATCACCTGGTCAATGAGGTGCAGCGACTGGTTGCCAAGCCGCTGCCCGAAGCCGTGCCCACCCGTCCGGCAGCGCCGGCGGCGGGCAAATCCTGAATTCGATTCCACCCAACCTCTCCGATGCTGTTCGTGATCTCTCCGGCCAAGGCGCTCGACTACGAGACCCCGCCGCACGTCAAGACCCACACCCAGCCGCTGTTCGTGCCGCAGGCCAGCGAACTGATCGATGTCCTCAAGGCCAAGTCGCCCCAGGAGGTGGCCAGCCTGATGGATCTGTCCGATCAGCTGGCTGGCCTGAACGTGGCGCGCTATCAGGCCTGGGCGCCGACCTTCAGTGCCCGCAACTCGAAGCAGGCCGTGCTGGCGTTTGATGGCGACGTCTATGGCGGGCTGGACGCCCGGTCGCTTCCGGCCGAGGACCTGCACTGGCTGCAGCAGCATCTGTGCATCCTCAGTGGCCTGTATGGCGTGTTGCGACCGCTGGACTGGATGCAACCGTACCGACTGGAGATGGGTACCCGGCTGGCCACGGCCAAGGGGCGAAACCTGTATCAGTTCTGGGGCAGCCAGATCGCCGACTACCTGAACCAGCGGGCGGCGGCCGATCGCACGCCGGTGGTGGTCAACCTGGCCAGTGAAGAGTATTTCAAGGCGGTGGACCTCAAGGCGCTCAAACCCCGCGTCGTGTCCTGTGTGTTCGAAGAACGCAAGGGTGATGGCTACAAGATCATCAGCTTCATGGCCAAGCGGGCGCGTGGCCTGATGGTTCGCTACGCGACGGCGATCCGCGCCGAGCATGTCGAACAGCTGCAGGGTTTCGATCTGGAGGGCTACCGCTACGTGCCGTCGGTATCCAGTCCTGACCGTCTGGTGTTCCGGCGCGAGGGCAAAGGCTGATCAGGAGGGCAAGATGCGCCAGTCTGTGACACCCGAACTGCGCCAGTGGATCATTGAGCAGGCGCAGGCCGGATTTGCACCCGAAGCGGTGGTCGAGGCCATGAAAGCCTCGGGCTGGGACGAGACGGTGGCGATCGAGGCGCTGGAGACCACCTTGCGGGACCATTTGCAGGGTCTGTCGTCGGGGCAGTCGGTCCAGCCCCTGCCCGGTGACGGGTCGCCGGTGCCCGACGTCCGGCTGGAGGGCTCGCCGCGCGAGGTCGACCTGGGTGACCGGGTGGTGCAAATCCTGGTGTCGCTGCGCCAGCCGCGCCTGGTGGTGCTGGGCAACCTGCTGGCCCGGGACGAGTGTGACCAGCTGATCGAACTGGCCAGGCCCCGCATGGCCCGGTCGATGACCGTGCAGACCCGCACCGGCGGCCAGGAAACCAACCCGGACCGCACCAGCAACGGCATGTTCTTCCACCGGGGTGAGCATCCCCTGGTGGCGGCGATCGAATCGCGGATTGCCCGGCTGGTGGGCTGGCCGGCCTCCCATGGCGAGGGCATCCAGGTGCTCAACTACCGGGAAGGGGCCGAGTACAAGCCCCACTACGACTACTTCGATCCGGCCGAGCCGGGCACGCCCACCATTCTCAAACGGGGTGGCCAGCGGGTGGCCACGCTGGTGATGTACCTCAATGATCCGGCGCAGGGGGGTGGCACCACTTTTCCGGACATCGGGCTGGAAGTGGCACCCCAGAAGGGCAACGCGGTCTTCTTCAGCTACGATCGTCCCCATCCCTCCACCCGGACCCTGCACGGCGGTGCGCCGGTGCTGGCGGGCGAGAAATGGGTGGCCACCAAGTGGCTGCGCCAGCGCGAATTCAACTGAGCACCAACATGCACACCCCTGAGCAGTCCCAGCTGGGCAAGGTCTCGGCTTACGCCGACCAGTACGACCCGTCCCTGCTGTTTCCCCTGCCGCGCGAACCCAAGCGGCGCGAAATCGGCATCACCGGCAGCGTGCCCTTCATGGGGGCCGACATGTGGACCGCCTTCGAGCTGAGCTGGCTCAACCTGCGCGGAAAACCGCAGGTGGCCATTGCGCACATCACCGTGCCTGCCGACAGCACCCACATCGTCGAGAGCAAATCGTTCAAGCTTTACCTCAACAGCTTCAACAACAGCCGCTTTGACAACGCGGACGCCGTGCGGGACGCGATCCGCCGTGATGTCAGCGCCGCCGTGTGGCACGGCGGTCCGGTCCAGACCACGGTGGGTGTGCGCGTGCTGGAGCCGGTGATGTTCGACGTCGAGCACATTCAGCCGCTGGAAGGCCTGCTGCTGGACCGTCTGGATGTGGAGTGCTCGGTGTACCAGCCCGACCCAGGCCTGCTGCACAGCGCTCAGGGCGAACAGCCGGTCACCGAGATGCTGGTCAGTCACCTGCTCAAGAGCAACTGCCTGGTGACGGGGCAGCCCGACTGGGGCTCGGTCCAGATCAGCTACACCGGTCCGCAAATCGATCAGGCCGGTCTGCTGCAGTACATCGTGAGCTTTCGCAACCACAACGAGTTCCATGAGCAGTGCGTCGAGCGCATCTACATGGACATCATGGCGCGCTGCAAGCCGACGCGCCTGTCGGTGTACGCGCGCTACACCCGGCGTGGCGGGCTGGACATCAACCCCTGGCGCACCAGCCACCCGCAACTGCCCCCCGGCAACGTGCGCACCGCCCGCCAGTGAGGCGGTAGTGCCCCGGCTTCAGAGCATTTTCTGGATCAGGGCGCCCTTGAACAGCACCGGGCCGGTGGGGCCGCGCTCGCTGGGCACGCCGCCTTGCGGTTCCAGGCTGACGGCCAGCGCGGGTACGTTCTGCACATCGCCTTCGCCAGCGGCCAGCTGCAGCAGGCGTTCCCGTGTCAGCACGCCCAGTGACCGCGGTGCGGAGCCAGGGGGCAACGCCCACAGCTGGAGCGACTTGTCCGACGCCTCCTGATACCCGCCGACCCGTTGCAGGGTCAGTCGCTGGTTGTTCGGGTCGAAGGTGACCAGCATGGCGGGACCGGCCTGATCGTCATTGAGCACGGCCACGTACTCGACCTGAGGCGCGGTCTGCAGCCGGGCCTGAAGGTCCTGCACCTGTGCACCCAGCTCGGCCCGCATCTGGCCGGCGGTGACCAGGGTCAGTACCGTGGCCAGAGCGCCCGCGCCCGCCGCTGTGCGCCACAAGGCCAGGTTGCGCAGCCATCCGCCGCGGGGTGCCGGGGCGGTGGTCTGCGCCTGCTGCATGACTTGCCTGTCGCGCTCGGCGCGCACCAGGTTGTCAATCCGGGTCCAGACGGCCGGTGGCGGAGATGTCTCCCGCTGCAGCTCGGTCATGCCCGCCACTCGGCTTTCCCACAGCAGGGCAGCGGCGCGCACCGGTGCCTGCTCTCGGGCCAGAGCCTCGAAACGGCGACGTGCCCCGCCCCGCAGTGTGCCCAGGGCCCAGGCCGCAGCCAGACGGTCCAGTAGTTCGGGGTGCCGGTGGATGTTCATGTCGAGAACATCCTCAGGCGTAGCGGGCCATGCACTGGCGCAGGTGGTCCAGACCGCGACGGATCCAGGTCTTCACCGTGCCCAGGGGTAGCCGCAGCTGTTCGGCCAGCTCGCTGTGGCTCAGATCCCGAAGGTAGGCCAGGCTGACGGCCTGCCTCTGCTTGTGCTCCAGCCGATCCAGGCACTGGTGCAGCGCCCAGGCCTGCTGGCTGGCCAGGCTGGTGTTCATGGGGTCGGGTGCGTCGCCTTCCAGTGTGTCGGCCAGATGCTCGTCGATTTCCTCGGTCAGGTGCTCGCGCTCCGCCTTGCGTCGTCGCAGGAGGTCGAGCGATCGCGATCGGACCATCAGACCCAGCCAGGCCATCGGTGGGCTGAGGGTGGCCCGATAGTCGGCCGCCGAGCGCCACACTTGCAGGAAAGTGTCCTGCAGCGCGTCCTCGGCCCATTCGGGCTTGCCCAGCAACTTCAGGGCCAGTCCGTACAACTTCGATGAGGTCAGGTCGTACAGCGACCGCAAGGCCGCCTGATCCTGCTGGGCGACCCGGTCGATCAGGGTCATGAGTTCGGCATTGCGGTCGTCGAGCATCGGGCCATTGTGTCGCATAAAAGGCAGGGACGCGGGCGGGGTTTTCATGCCCCCAGAGCGGGCCTGTCTGGTAGCCGACCGATTTCATGGACGGCGGCGCCGGGGTGTGATCTGGGTCGGGACCGAGGCGACCGTCAGCGCCTGCACCGTGACGTCGACCGCCGCGGTGTCGACCAGCTGATCGGCGTGCCAGACCCGGATGCGGGCCGGTCCGTCCGGCACATCCTGCAGACGCATCACGCCCTGGGCGTCGGTCTTCCCGTGCCAGGGCGAGTCGGTCACGAAGACCGCGCCCCGCATCGAACTGTGCAGATGGCAGCCCAGCTGGAAGGGGCCGGCGCGGTCCATCAGTACCGTCTGTGAAGCAGGCTCACCCTGACCGCTGTGACCGGCCAGGCGCATTTCAAAGCCGCGGGCCGAGTCACCCTGTGCCAGGTTTCCGAGAGGAATGCCGCGCACGTGATGGTCCCAGCCATCCCGGTTGGTGAACCGCAAGGTGGAGCCACGGGTGACCACGGCGACAGCGGGAATGAATTGCATGCGCTGCTGGTCGATGGTGACCGGTGCGGAGGCCGGGCTGGCGGCCTTGGGATTGCCGACCGGTTCGACGATCACCACGGCGTCGACCAGAGGCTGGCCGTCACGAGAGCTTACGTTGACCTGAAGGACACCAGCGCTGGCGGTGACTGAAGCGAGGCTGGCGGCCAGCCAGGCGGTGAAGGAGATGCGATGTGTCATGAACCAGGTTCCTTGAGGGTCATGGGGCGCCGTGTGGTTCCCCTTCCCGATTACGCGTCATGCCAAGCCACGGATGTCTCCGGGAAATGTCCTTGCATGTCTTAGGGGATTTCTGAATCCGAAGCAGGTAGGCCGCGCGTATTCCAGACGTCCGGATCAACCAAGCTGCTTTTTCATACCCCTTCAAGGATTACCCATGATCGACCTGAACTCTCCCAACTCCATTCTCCATGCGCGGCGTTCGCTCATCACCCGTGGTGTCACGCTGTCGGCGTCTGCAATGCTGCTGCTGGCGGGCAAGGATGCCCTGGCACAGGGCATGAAGGCCGATACCTCCAAGGATGTCGGCATCCTGAACGTGGCGCTGGGCCTGGAGCACGAAGCCATCAATGCGTACCAGCTGGGCGCGGGCAGCGGCCTGTTGCAGAAGCCGGTGCTGGGTGTGGCGGTGCAGTTCCAGGGGCACCACAAGACGCACCGGGACGCGCTGGTGGCCACCATTCGCAAGCTGGGTGGAACGCCGGTGGCCGAGAAGTCGCTCGATGAGTACGCCAAGGCGCTCAATGCAGCGGCGCTCAAGAGCCAGGATGATGTGCTGGACCTGGCGGCCCGGCTGGAGCTGGGAGCCACCAACGCTTATCTGAGCGTGATCCCGGCGATGGCCGACCGTGAACTGGCCAAGGTGGCCGCCCGCCTGGCGGCCGACGAGACCATGCACTTCACGGTGCTGACCAGTGCGCTGGGCCGGGCCTTGCCGCCGGGCGCGCTGTCCTTCGGGGCGTGAGCCATCGATATCTGACTGGTTCCCGCCCATCGCATGGCTGGGGCTTTCCTTCTTTTGTCAACACAAGCACGGAGCATTTCCATGTCCAGACCAATCAGTTTGCGCCCGAAGAGCACCAGCTGGTCCCTTGTCGCAGTCATATTGGCCGCCACCGCAGCGGCTCCGGCCATCGCCGACACAGGCAAGCTGAGGCTGACGGGGGGTGTCAGCACCATCGAAGGAGCTGCCGGCGGCGGAATCTCCCCCTGGGCGGTGATTGGCGGACCTGGTGCCGAGGGGCAGCTGGGGTTGGCCGCGCATGTGAGCCGGGCCGAAACCCAGGACTACGGATTGACCGCCCACGGTGTCACGGCTGGTGTCAATGACCGGCTGGAGGTGTCGTTCGGTCACCAGGATTTCGACGCCGGCATCACGGGAACCGCCTTGGGCCTGCCCGGCCTTCATCTGAAGATGGATGTGGTGGGTGCGAAGCTGCGTGTGGCGGGCGATGCCATTCTGGATAGCGACACGCTCATGCCTCAGATCGCCGTGGGTGTTCAGGCCAAGCGGCTGCAGTCCAGCGGGCTCGACGCGACATTGACGGCGCTGGGTGCCAAGCGAGATGGTGTGGACTTCTACGTCAGTGCCACCAAGCTGTTTTTGGCGCAAGGGATCCTGGTGAATGGTACCTTGCGGGCGACCAAGGCCAACCAGAACGGATTGCTCGGTTTCGGCGCCAAGCTGGGCGGCGCATCCGACGACTACGAACTCATGCCCGAGTTCTCTGTGGCCTATCTGCTGCGCAAGGATCTGGCGGTGGGCTTCGAGTACCGCGGCATGCCAGACAAACTGCTCAAGGCGGGCAGGGCGGCGGGCTTGGGCGAAGGACTCAAGGCCAACGACTGGAAGGACATTTTCGTGGCCTGGGCACCCAGCAAGAACGTGTCACTGACCGCCGCCTACGTCGACCTGGGGCGTGTGGTGCCTGCCACCACCATGGGCAAGCGCCAGACAGGCATTTACGTGTCTGCCCAATTCGCATTCTGATCCGGTAGGTAAACCATCATGAACCACACGACAAAACACCTGTTGGCGTTCGCTGCCTTTGCCGCCATGGCCCTGGGCAGTGCGGCGGCCGTGGCCCAATCGACACCGGCCAGTGCCTATCCCGTCCAGCCCGCCCCGGGTCTCTATCAGGCGATTGGGGAGAAGCCCGGCATACGGGCCCTGATGGACGACTTCGTTGTGCGTCTGAAGGCCGACAGCCGCATTGGCGATCAGTTCAGGGAGACCAACCCCGAGAACCTGGCCAGCCAGCTGACCGATCAGGTCTGCCAGCTGGCCGGTGGGCCTTGCATCTACAAGGGCCCTGACATGAAGACGGCCCACGAAGGTATGGAGATCACCCGTGCGCATTTCAATGCGCTGGTCGAGGTGCTGCAGGCCAGCATGGATGCCAAGGGCATTTCCTTCCAGCGCCAGAACCAGATCCTTGCTCTGCTCGCGCCCATGCACCGCGACACGGTCACCGTTCGCTGATTCCCTCATCTTCACCACCAAGGAGTGTTTCATGATCACCGTTCTCAAGACGAGCCTGGCCGTCTCCGGCCTGATGGTTTTGGCCGCCTGCGCCAGTTCGACAGGCAGCTCGAAGCCGACCTATTCGCAGACCATGCTGCCGGATGCCGTGAAGGTGCCTGCCGGGCACCGCGTGGCGATGGAAACCGTCGGCGTGGGTCAGATCACCTACGAATGCCGGGCCAAAAAGGATGCTGCTGGCCAGTTCGAATGGGTCTTTGCCGGGCCCGACGCCAAGCTGAACGACCGCCAAGGCAAGCAGGTGGGCAGGTACTACGGGCCTCCGGCCACCTGGGAGAGTCAGGATGGCTCGAAGCTGACCGCGACCCAACTGGCGGTCGCTCCGGCGGGTGCCGGCAACATCCCGCTGCAGCTGGTCAAGGCCAACCCGGCCATGGGCTCGGGGGTCATGCAGGGCGTGACCTACATACAGCGGGTGGCCACCCAGGGCGGTGTGGCGCCATCCAGCGTCTGCTCGGCCACCAACATGGGCAGCAAGCAGATCGTCAACTACCAGGCCGACTACATTTTCTGGAAGGCGGCCTGATCACCTCCGGTGGCTTGACCCGGCATCAATGACAGGGTTTCCACCGATCTCCTGGACAGCCGACTGACAGTCTCGCTGTCAATCATCGAGCGGCAACGCCGCCATCGGGTTGATGGTGGTGTTGAACCGGGCCGGGACCACCCCGTGGCGTGTTCCGGCTTTCCTGCATCCGATGATTTTTGGAGACTTGCCTTGAAACCGATCCACCTGTTCATTCCCGCGCTGGCCCTGCTGTCGGTCACCGCCCAAGCCCAGTCATCGGTCACCCTCTACGGTGTGGCCGATGCAGCGGTCGAACGTGTCAAGGGTGCGACCACCACCACCCGGATGGCGTCGGGCCAGCAGCAAGGCTCCCGCTGGGGGCTGCGTGGGACCGAGGACCTGGGTGGCGGGCTCAAGGCCAGCTTCGTGATGGAGGCGGGACTCAACCTGACCACCGGCGCCCTCGGACAGGGTGGTCGCGGTTTCGGGCGGCAGTCGTTCGTGGGACTGGGCGGCAACTGGGGTGCCGTGCGCCTGGGTCGCCAATACTCTCCGATGGACGACATTGCGGGCATCGCCGGCACCAAAACCTATGACGTGCTCAGTGTGGTCCCTGTGATCGGCAATGGCGACTACAACCGGGTGGACGGTGCGATCACCTACCTGTCGCCGTCCCTGGCTGGAACCCAGATCCAGCTGCAGTACAGCCAGGGTGAGAACCGAGCCAAGACCGACCCCAGCCGTGACTTCAGCAAGCAGCTCAGTGCCCACGTGATGCACGCCAGCGGCCCGCTGACCGCTGGTCTGGGGCTGATGAGGGTACTGGACGCCGAGGGTGATGTGGCGGGCAAACAGCCGCGCAACGCAGTGCTGCTGGCCGGTGCGTATGACTTCGGCGGCTTCAAGCTTACGGCCTATCTGGACCAGGAAGACAAGGGCAGCGAGAAGCTCAAGGTTTTCGGCCTCAGCGGCGCGATGAAGTTCGGGGAGACGACGGTGTCGCTGGGGGCGGCCCAGGCGCGCAACGTGACCGGATCAGCGTCGGCCGCCGATGACGATGCCACGATCCTGACCGTTCAGGCCAGCCACAACCTGTCCAGGCGCACCGCGCTCTACAGCCATCTGACGGCGGTGTCCAACGGCGACGATGCCGCCCTGGGGTTCAACAGCCCGGCCAAAGGCAAGAGCTCCAACGGCATCCAGTTCGGCATCCGTCACCGCTTTTGAGGCTGGGTCTGCGGGCTGCCGTGCCAGCCCGCAGTGGATTCAGGCCGACCGGCAGAAGCCTTCGAGCAGGTTGACCGCGTTGGTACCGACTTCGGCCACCGCATAGCCGCCCTCGAAGGTGAACACCGTGGGCAGCCCGGCTGCCGCCAGCATGCGGCCCACGGTGTCGTAGTCGCCACTGCCGAGGGTGAAACCCGAGATCGGGTCACCCTCGAAGGTGTCCAGCCCCATGGGTACCACCAGCGCCTGGGCGTCAAAGGCCTCCACCGCGTCCAGCGCCCTTTCCAGCGCCGCGCACCAGTCCTTGAAACCGGTACCCCGCGGCAGCGGCAGGTTCAGGTTGAAACCCACACCGGCGCCGTCGCCGCGCTCATCGGCATGGCCGAGGAAGAAGGGGTATTCGGTGGAAGGGTCCCCGTGGATGGACACCGTCAGCACGTCCGCTCGCTCGTAGAAGATGGTCTGGGTGCCATTGCCGTGGTGGTAATCCACATCCAGCACCGCCACCCGGGTCATGCCGGCATCTCGAAGTGCCTGCGCAGCAATGGCGGCGTTGTTCAGGAAGCAGTAGCCGCCGAAGAAATCGGGCCCGGCATGATGGCCCGGCGGACGCGTGAGCGCGAACGCAGCGCGATCACCCGCCAACACCGAACGGGTGGCCGCCACGGCGCAGGCCGCCCCCATGCGGGCAGCCGCCCAGGTACCGGCCATCAGGGGCGAGCCCGAATCGAACGAGAACAGGCCCAGGCGTGCCGCAAAGTTGGCGGGCAGCACGTCGTTGCGAAAGCCGTGCCGGTTGGGCAGTGGCCAGACCGAAGGCAGGGCGTCCCGCTGCGCATTCGCCGGGTCCATCGCCACCCATTCGTCCCAGGCACCGGCCAGGAAGCGGGTGTACCGCTCGGCATGCACGCGGGCAATGGCGGCATCGAGTGCCGCGTCATCGACTTCGGGTGTGAACAGTTCGCCCTGCGAGCGGCGTTGAAGTTCGGCCAGTACGTAGTCCAGCCGTGCGGGCACCTCATGGCAGGGCACCATGCGGCCGCGGAACATTTCTTCCCGTCCCTGGTGCAGGGCGTGTAGGGGGTTGTGGAAAGTCTTCATGGGAAGGAGTGTCGCATCCTGCAGGCGCGAAATTCAGTGCCCTTCCGTCGTACCGCAGCTTCTGAACGGGGTTGAACCTCTTGTTTGTGCGCAGGCCAGGTGATAGCCTGAACCCGTCCGTGTCGCAGGCTTCTTCCTTTGCACGCACCGCGGCGCCTGCGTCGTTCTTCCACCCCTGTCGGAAAGCGAGCGAACCGTGAACAACGCCCCTCTGCGCACCTTTCATTTTCCTGAAGGGGCCTGCATCGTGCAGGCCCAGCCACCGATGGGGGTGCCGGTGACGCCATCATCGCCGGCCCGTGCGGTGATGACCGATCTGACCCATGTGCGCGCGGCGACCATCGCGCCGGACATGCCCTTGGGTCAGGCGCGCCAGACGATGATCCATCAGGGCGTCCGTCTTCTGTTTGTGGTCAGTGACTTGCCTTGTGTCGATGGACTGATCACGGCCAACGATCTCGAGGGAGAGCGGCCCATGCAGGTGATTGCCCAGCGAGGCGCCCGCTACGAGGACCTCTCTGTGGCGGACGTCATGTCACCCCTGTCCGCACTGGATGCCATCGATCTGGGTGATCTGGCGCATGCCACGGTCGGGCAGGTGATTGCCACACTCAAGCAGATTGGCCGGCGCCACCTGATCGTGGTGCAGCAGGCCACATCCCATCACGGTCCGCGGGTGCGTGGTGTGATTTCGCAGGCCCAGATCGAGCGCCAGCTCGGACATGCGATCGAAATGGTGGAGACCGCCAACAGCTTTGCCGAGATCCGTTCGTCGCTCGCCCTGGCCTGAGGCGGTTGCCCGCGTCTCAGCCCAGGGAGTTGAACGTCTGCAGCGGCGCCAGGGGCGGGAAGTCACCCGACCGTTTGCCCTTCATGGCCGCGATCGATTCGCCCACGTGCCGGTTGCTCCAGATGGCGCCCTGCAGCCAACCCATCTGGCGCAGGCTGTCTTCCACGCTGTGGTCGCGCGCATAGTTGACCGCCTGTTTGGTGCCCCAGATGGCGATCGGTGGCTTGGATGCGATTTCCTTCGCGCATTGCAGTGCCGCGGCCAGCATCGCCTCCGGCGTGTCGAAGACCTCGTTGACCAGACCATAGCCCAGGGCGCGTTGCGCGCCCAGGCGCCGGCCGGTGTAGGCCAGTTCCTTGACCACCGCCAGCGGCACCAGCTTCGGCAAGCGCTGCAAGGTGCCCACGTCGGCCACCATGCCGATGTTGATCTCCTGGATGCAGAAGAACGCGTCCTGCGTGGCGTAACGGATGCAGCCGCAGGTCACCATATCGACCGCGCCGCCGATGCAGCCGCCCTGGATCGCGAAGATCACCGGTATGCGCAGGGTCTCGATCTTCGTGAACGTGGCCTGCATGTCGGTCAGCAGGTCGAAGATGGCCGCCCGCCCTTCGGGGCTCTGGTCGTCCATCTGGATCGCCCCGGCAAACGTCTCCAGTGCCATGCCCGCCGAGAAATGCTTGCCGGTGCTGCTGATGACCAGGGCCCGGGCCTTCCCTTCCTGGTGGATCTGCGTGAGCAGCCCGTCCAGCTCGCACCAGAAGGTCGGGTTCATGGTGTTCATGACCTCGGGCCGGTTAAGCACCAGATGGGCGACGTGGTCGTCACCCAAGTTCAGGGAAAAGCAGGTCGGTGTGGTCATCGGGGCTCCTGTCGCGTGCGGTGCGGGGTGACAAAGATGGGGCCTCACTGTAGCGGCCACCGGGCAAGGCCTCTGTCCCGGGTTTGACGAGTTTGCCCACCCGGACCCCCAGCAGACGGAAGCGGCGGCCCAGGTCAACGCGCTTGAGGCACTGGCCTGCGTGGCGACGGATCACGCCGGGGTCATCGGTGGCCTCGTCGATCGTGATGTCGCGGGTGACCTTCTCGAAGTTGTCGTAGGTGATCTTGATGCCGATGGTGCGACCGGCATAGCCCTTGCGCTTCAGATCGGCGGACACCTGCTCGCACAGCCGCGTGAAGATGGCGCTCAGCTCGGCGCGGTCGCGCGCGGCGTGCAGATCCCGGTCGAAGGTGGTTTCCCGGCTCATGCTCACCGGCTCGCTCTCGGTGACCACCGGTCGGTCGTCGCGCCCCCAGGCCGCGTCGTGCAGCCATGCCCCGTAGCTGCGGCCGAAGTGTTCCCGCAGCCAGAGAGGGTCCCTGGCGGCCAGATCGCCGATGGTGTGGATGCCGTGCGATTGCAGCTTCGCGTCCGCTTTCGGCCCGATGCCGTTGATCTTGCGGCACGGCAATGGCCAGATGAGCGACTGAAGGTCCTCGGGCATCACGATGCTGATGCCGTTGGGCTTGTTGAACTCGCTGGCCATCTTGGCGATCAGCTTGTTGGGCGCCACGCCGATCGAGCAGGTCAGCCCGGTGGCCTGGAAGATGCTTTTCTGGATGAGGCGCGCCAGCACGCGACCGCCCTCACGCTGTCCGCCCGGCACCTCGGTGAAGTCGATGTACACCTCGTCCACGCCCCGATCCTCCATCACCGGTGCGATCTCGGTGATGGTGTGCTTGAACAGGCGCGAGATCCGCTTGACCTCCTCGAAGTCCACCGGCAGCAGGATGGCGTCCGGACACAGCTTGGCCGCCTTCATCAGGCCCATGGCCGAACCGACCCCGAACTGGCGGGCCGCATAGGTGGCGGTGGTGGCCACGCCCCGACCCACGTAGTCCTTGAGGCGGGGGAAGAAATCCACCGGGATCCGGTCCAGCGTGTCGGGACCCCAGTCACGGTCCGGGAAGGCTTCGCGAAGTCGCGCCGTCAGGTCGTCCTCGCGGCGTCGCCCGCCGCCAATGACCACCGGCAGCCCCTTGAGCTGCGGATAGCGCAGCAACTCGACCGACGCGTAGAACGCATCCATGTCCAGGTGGGCAATGCGGCGCGGTCGGGTGGCAGACAGCGCGGCGCTGGTGGCTTCGGGTTTCACGGATGTGAGCATAGCGCGCGGCGCAGAAAGCCGATGAGCCCTGAGGGCCAACGCTGCACCACTTGGCGACGGCCACCGACATCCCTACACTTTGACTTTCGTCAAACGATCCAACCATGGCCGAGCCGGTGCCCGATTCCGCATCCACCCAATGGCCCGACAGCGGTGCGGAGGTCTCTCTCCAGCCGGTGGCCAGGCTGGTCTATGCCAGCATCAGCCAGGTGGATGGACCGGTGCTGCAGGAGATGCGGCGCATCCGGGACCAGGCCTTGCCCCGCAACGAGGCCGACGGGCTGAAGGTCGCCTTGCTGCACATCCGCGGCTGGTTTGTGGAGTGGATTGAAGGGCCTGAGCAGGCCATCGAAGCCTTGCTCTCGCGCGTGGACCGGGACCACCGCCATCACAGCCTCAGGGTGTTGCACCGGAGCGTGGGCCAGCCGCGCCTGTTCCGCCCCTGGATCGGTGCCATCGTCCAGTCCGACGAGTCGATGGTGGACGTCGCCCGGCGGGTGCTGGATCTCCAGCATCGCCACGAGACCGAACGCTTGCCGGAGCCCGCCAGCGTCTGGCTGTCCTTGTGCTCGCCACCGGCCGAGGCAATGCGCTCGCCGATCGGTGCCTTTCCCCGGATCATGCTCTTGTCGGCGGCCGGATCGACGGCCTTCGATCTCACCAGCTGGGTCGCCCGCGAGACCGGGCAACCCCTGATCCGTCGCCGCTTTGCCGGTGCCGCCGATGATGCACCCGATGTCGAGAGCGACTACGTGGACCTGCCGGACATCGGCCCGGCGGGCGTGCGCCTGATTGCCAACGCCCGCAAGGGGCTGGCCATGGGCATGACCCATGCCTTTCTGCCCGACTATGCCGCGGTGCTGGTCCTGCTGGGTGAAGACGACAGCCGGAACCAGCGTCTGCTGGCGCGACTGCTCTCGGCCTGCCGGCAGGTGCATCACGTCCCCCTCATCATCGGCGCGGGCCATGGGATGGCAATCGGGGCCGACCTGCAGTCCCTGGTCGAAAAGCAGGGCTATCCGTGGCAGGCGGTGGACCTGGGGTCGGCCCGAGCGGGCCTGGCAGCCACCTGGCAGGCGGTGGCGCCTGCGCTGGCCATGCTGGGCAGGGAAGACACGGCCGCAGCCCGACCTGCGGGCTAAGATGACCAACCGTGCATGCGACGGTTCGCATGCCATCCAGGGGAGCACACACATGAGTGACCTGTCGCGGCTGGTGGCCGCATTTGTCGTGGGTGCCGGCGTCGCGGCGTCGGGACTGTTTGTCGGCGGCGGGCTCGAGCGCTTTCGCATGGCCGATCGCAGCATTGCGGTCAAGGGCCTGGCTGAACAGGACGTCGAGGCCGACTTCGCCGTGTGGACGCTGGGCTTTCGCCGCGCGGGCAACGAATTCGGTGCTGTGCAGCAGGCCCTCTCGGCGGACCGTGAGAAGGTGCTGGCCTTTCTGAAGTCGCGCGGCTTCAAGGACGAGGAAATGGAGTCCCGCCCTGTGCTGGTGCAGGACCTGCTGGCCCGGGACTACGCCCAGGGCAACGTTGCTTTCCGTTTCAATGGCGCCGGCCAGGTGGTGGTGCGCAGTCCGCGCGTGGCCGATGTGGCCCAGGCGGCGCTGGCGCTCGATCCCCTGATCCAGGCTGGCGTCCAGATCGGTGGCGAAGGCGAGGGGCCGTCCGGTCCGCGCTACCAGCTGCGCGGCTTCAACGACATCAAGGCGCCCCTGCTCGCGCAGGCCACGCGCAACGCCCGTGAGCAGGCCGAAAAATTTGCGGCCGAGGCTGGGGCAAAACTCGGGCCCCTGAAGAACGCCAACCAGGGTGCCATCCGGATCACCGGGGACGACGGCAGCGACTACGACGACGGCAGCTCGCGCGTCAAGCGCTTGCGCGTGGTCAGCTCATTCGAGTACGAACTGCGCTGATCGCCCGGGCAAGGTGCTGGCGCGCTGGCCTCAGGGGCGGGAATGGGCCGGATCTGATCCGTGGGTCGGGGAGGGCAGGTGCTGAACCACCCGCCGGGGATCCGCAGCGCCGCGCTCCAGCGCCCGTTCCAGCCGGGACATCAGCCTCTGCTCGTCAATGGGCCCCTCTTCGCCCACATCGATGACACCGTCGGGGGGCAGAGCGGTGGCCACCCTCAGTTTGAGCACCGCCTGCGGCCCGATCGCCGGTGCGATCTCCAGGCCACGGGCCACGACTTGCTGCGCCAGGGTCCGGAACTGCTCCACCGGCGGTGGGGCCTCGATCAGCATGGCAAACCGGGCTCTGCCGATGCGGCACACCGTGTCCAGATCCCCGGCCAGTGATGAAAGGCGGGCGCCGGCGATGACCAGCGCGCGATCAGCCGCTTCGCGACCGTGCTGCTCGGCCAGTTCCCCATGGTTGGCCAAGTCGACCGCCAGCAGACCGAACCGGGTACCCGGGTGACGCCGTGCCCGGCGCAGGGTGTCCCGCAGCCGGAACATGAACACCGGCTGGATGATCAGGCCCGTCAGGGGGTCGGTGCTCTCCATGGCCCGCATGCGCGCATGGTGTTCGCTGAAGTCCTTGGCCCGGCGATGCAGGATGTACAGCAGCAGCGGGATCTCGATCATGGAGCCGATCAGCAGGGCGTACTGGGTGATCCAGCTGTCGGGCAGCACGCCTGCGCTGCGCAGCGCAGGAAACGGATAGGCCAGATGCACCGGCAGAAAGCCCAGAAACAGCCACCCGGCATAGCGCTCACCCTGGCGCCAGGCCCACAGGCACAGACCGATGCTCAGGAAGACCGACAACAGACCGTACAGGCTGAGCAGGCGAAACGCCGTCGCATCCATCATGGCGGCGTACAGCGCCGGGAACACAGCACCGAACATGCACCAGGCCAACACCGAGATGTCCAGCCATCGGCTGTAGCGCGACAGCGCACAGGTTTCACGCACGAACCAGATGCCGGCGGCCGCGAGCCATGACATGAAGACGGCGGTGGCCAGGTCGTTCCAGCGGGGCCATTCGCCCCAAACGAAGAGGCCGCCGATGCCGGTGAAGCCCAGCTGGAATCCCAGCATGGCGGCCACATAGACACAGTAAGCCAGGAAGGCCCGGTCACGGTAGAGTCGCAAGTGGACGACGCCCAGGAACAGCACCAGCAGACAGGCTCCCAGGTAGGCGCCGACCAGCAGAAAGGTCTGGTAGCGCTTGGATTGCAGTTCGCGTTCGTTCAGCAGCGCCAGCCTAGGGCTCGTGGGCGCCGGTGCGTTCTCCAGTCGCAGCCAGACGCGTTGTGCGTCGCTGCCGGTCACCGCAAACACCGGGGTCTGGTCCGGCAGGGCCCACTGGCTCAATGGCAGCTGGTCACCGGCGTCCTGGCGCGACACCTGATCGGGTTGATCGACGCGAGGCTGGTACAGGGTGGCGCGGTTGATGAAAGCGGCCGCCGACAGCATCAGGTACCAGCGCTGGTTGGCATCGCGTGCAGGCAGCGGCACTTCCAGCCACAGCGCGCCGGCGCCCAGTTCGAAGGAGCGAAGGCGCTCCATGGGGGTCCATGCCTGTCCGGGCAGGTCTCGCACGGTATCGATGCCAGCCCGACCTGTGGTGTCAATCCAGTACCGACTCGATTGGGTCGGATCGGCCAACCTTGCGGGGTCCGGGGGCGTGTCAGCGTGTGCGAAGGACAGGCACCAGGCCAGGCTCGCCAGACAGATCAGCCATCGTGCCAGGAAGGACATGTGGGCAGCGGGTCGGTGTTGTTGGTTAGATGATGCCCGATCAGATCGACTTGGTCACCAGCCAGCCCTTGAACAGCCAGGGCAGGCTCGGACCGGCGCCGGCCGGCACGCCGCCCTTGTTCTCGGCACTGATCCCCAGCTCGGTCACCTCCTTCAGCGCCGGCTCGTCCACCGGCAGCTGCAGCGTCTTGTATCGGCTCTCGATGATGCCCAGCGACCGGGGGGGCTGATCACCACTGATCGCCCAGACCTGCATGCTGTCTTCCCGGCCTTCCTTGACCTCGTTGAGCCGTTGTATCGTCAGGGCCCGGTCCTGGGGGTTGAACGTGGCCAGCATGGCCGGACGCCCCTGGGCATCCAGCAGCACCGAGACCTGCCGGATTTGCGGCACCTGGATGAGGCGGGCCTGCAGCTGCTCGATCTGCGCCTGTAGCTGGGTGGTCATGCTGGTGGCGGCCGCCCAGGCCAGCAGTATCACGATGAGCAGGAGGATGGACAGCGCACGCCACCAGGCGCTGACACCCCGGCGGGGGGCGGAAAGGGGCGGGGTAGGGTTTTGCTCGGCTGACATGAAAGGGACGGATACACCGTGCGTGAATCGATCGGAAGCGTGACCGGAAAGGACCCAAGTATGCCGCCAAGCGGCAAGGGGCCGGCGCGCGGTCAGCATCTTGTAGCCCTGCCCCCTTACACTCGTCGCCCGCTCTGTCCTGCGGGCGGGCGACCAATCCCTGCCCTCACCACCCCACCACCAAGCCTCCGATGATCCCGTCCGTTGCTGAACTGGCCCTGTGGTCTGCCATGGCCGGCGTGCTGTTGACGCTGGCCGTGCTGGCGAGCATCGACATGGTGGTCAGCCGCACGCTGCCGTCGGTGCGTGGCTGGGTCAGCACCGTCTTCACCAGCGTCGCCTGCCTGCTGATGTGCGGCTGGCTGGAGACCCTCTGGCCATCGCTCAGGGACATCGACCTGATGCCGGTGAAGGCCACGCTGGGGCCCCTGTGCGGTGCGCTGGCGCTGGCTTATCTGGGGCACTGGTCAGGCATGCGCGGCGACGATCGGCTGGTGCGCCTGCTCATGGGGCCGGGTGCGGGCAGCATTGCGCTCGGGGCGGCGGCCTTGCTGGTCTGGACCCTGCGCAGCGGTGACGACCGGGATGTCCTGATGTGGACCGCGGCGGTCAACAGCCTGGCGGTGGTCATGGGTTCGTTGGTGGCGGTGCGCAGCGTGCTGCTGGGTGATCAGCTGGCCCGCTGGATGGTGCTGGCCTGCCTGTGCCTGGCCCAGATGACGGCGGGTCACTACGCCAAGGGCCTGGGCCACGAATGGGGCTTGTGGTACTGGGGCCTGACCGCGACGGCCACCGTGGGCTACTTCCTGACCGTGGTCACCATGGTACGTCTGCGCAACCGGGAGTGGCGGCGCCTGAGCCGGCAGGCACAGGGCGCCATGCCCGTGGCCGACAGTGCCGGCCTGCCCCGCGGCGTGCAGCTGGTGCAGAAGGTCGATGATGCTCTCTGGCGCAGCGCCCGCATGGAGCGTCCCTGCGTGATCGCGGCGGTGGTGGTGCCCAACCTGTACGACTACGGTGATCAGTTGCCGTCAGACCCCGAGGCCGAGATCCTGGTGACCCTCGCGGCCCGCATCCGGCAGGTGGTGGGTTTTCGCAATGTGGTCGGGCTGTTCCACCAGCGCTGCTTCGTGCTGGCGGTGTCGGCGGTGCAGGATCCCCATCGCCGCGAGGTGGTGGGCAGCCGCTTGCTGCAGGAACTGCGCATGGCCGTGCTGCTCAGTCCCGATCCGACGGTGCCACCCTTTCAGCCGGATGTGGGCATCGGGATCATCGACGTCCCGGCGGGATCGGAGGAAGTGGATGCCTTGCGGGTGATGACCCAGGCCGAACACCTGGCGCTGGAGGCTCGCCACACGCCCCAGCGCCTGTGTCACCGGCCCTGGTCGCCCATCAGGACACCGCCGGCTGTCCTGTTTGCGTCGGCAGCGGAAACCATGCCGTCCCCGCTGACGCCCTGAGCGAGCCGCTGCTCAGGCGGTCGGGAACGTGCCCGGCAGCAGGATGGATTTGTCCACCGTCTCGATTTTGGTGTGGCCGCAGAAGGCCATGGTCAGGTCCAGCTCCTTGTGCAGGATTTCCAGGCACTTGGTGACGCCGGCCTCGCCCATGGCGCCCAGGCCGTACAGGAACGGGCGACCGATGTAGACCGCCTGGGCGCCGAGCGCGCGGGCCTTGAGCACATCCTGACCGCTGCGGATGCCGCCGTCCATGTGGATCTCGATCTGGCCGCCCACGGCATCGACCACGGCCGGCAGTGCCTCGATGCTGCTTTGCGCGCCATCGAGCTGGCGACCACCGTGGTTGGAGACGATCAGGGCATCGGCACCCGACTGGACGGCCAGTTTCGCGTCTTCCACGTCCTGGATGCCCTTGAGGATCAGCTTGCCGCCCCAGCGCTTCTTGATCCACTCGACATCGCCCCAGTTGAGGGCCGGGTCGAACTGCTGGGCGGTCCAGCTGGACAGGCTGCTCATGTCGGCCACCCCGGTCACGTGGCCGACGATGTTGCCGAACTGGCGGCGCGGGGTGCCCAGCATGCCCAAGGCCCAGCGCGGCTTGGTGGCGATGTTGATCAGGTTGGCGATGGTCAGCTTGGGGGGTGCCGACAGGCCGTTCTTCAGGTCCTTGTGGCGCTGGCCCAGGATCTGCAGATCCAGCGTCAGCACCAGGGCCGAGCAGTTGGCGGCCTTGGCGCGGTCGATCAGGCGTTCAATGAAGCCGCGGTCCTTCATCACATAGAGCTGGAACCAGAAGCCTTCGCCTGCGTGCTTGGCCACATCCTCGATGGAGCAGATGCTCATCGTCGACAGCGTGAACGGAACGCCGAACTTGCGGGCGGCTTTGGCCGCCAGGATTTCGCCGTCGGCGTGCTGCATGCCGGTCAGGCCGGTGGGGGCAATCGCCACCGGCATGGCCACCTTCTGGCCGACCATGGTCGTCTCGGTCGAGCGGTTCTCCATGTTGACCGCCACGCGCTGGCGCAGCTTGATCTTCTGGAAATCGTCGTTGTTGGCACGGTAGGTGCTCTCGGTCCAGGAGCCGGAATCGGCGTAGTCGTAGAACATGCGCGGCACGCGCTTCTGGGCCAGGATGCGCAGATCTTCGATGTTGGTGATCACGGTCATGAACTTGTCTCCGGGGGATGTCTGGACGGTGGGCCGATCTTAGCGATGGCCGGGCCCAAGGGCACTTGAAAGCCGGTGTGTCCGGTTTGAAATTTCTGATGCCTCAGGCGGGGGATGGCCGGCCGGCGCCCGGTCTTGGCGCTGTTGCAGGCCAGGCGTATGATTTTCTGGCAGCCCGATGCTGTCAGGAGGAACACCGTGTCGCAGCAAACTTCCCTGGGAGCCCTGGCGGGCTCCCGCACCGCCATCGCCCTGGTGGCTGCGCTGCTGGTGGCTGGCCCGTCGCTGGCCCAGACCGCGCCCACGCAACTGTGGGTGGACCTGTCCACCTCCACCATGACCGGCATGCCTTCCATGATGCAGGGCGGTGTGGGCGGGATGATCGGTGGCCTGTTCGGTGGGCGCGGAGGCGGAGGGTCCCAGACCTATGGTCATGCCAGTGGCCGTTTCATCCAGCAGGGCAGCAACCCCGGTCTGATGGGCGCCTTTCCGCCCGACCGGGTGATCGACGTGGCCCTGTTCAATCCGCGGCGGCCCGGGATGGAGGCGGCGCTGGCCATTCCGCCCACGATGGGCATGGGTGAACAGCTGCCCCTGGTGCCACCCAGTCCGAGCTTCCGCGAGCCCGGCGAGGCGACTGGCCCGACCGAGGTGCCCGACATCAAGGGTCGCATCCTGGTGTACTGGGGCTGCGGTGAAAAGGTCCGTCCGGGCCAGCCACGGGTCATCAACCTGGCCAGCAACCCGACCCAATGGGCGCCGGTGCTGGCGGGACGGCATGCCCCCGAGCGGGCTGCCCGGGTGGGGGCACAGCATGCCCTCTACCCCAACGAAAAGAACACGGTCAACCCGCAGGCCAACACCTCGCTGCAGGGCGAGCACCAGGTGCAGGGTGACGGTGTGCCCGCCTCGATGCGTTTCACGCTGGGCGAGCGGCAGGACCTGATGACCGCCATCCGGCTGCAGACCCAGGGGGCGCTGACCGACAGCATCCAGCTCAGCTGGCTGCCGATACCACGCGCCCATGCCTACCATCTGCACGCCATGGGCATGGCCGGGCAGGACATGGTGCTGTGGTCCAGTGCCGACAACGGAGATGCGGGGCTGGGGCTGTTCGACTACCTGACCGAGTCCACCAGCGCGCGCTGGGTCAAGGACAAGGTGCTGCTGTCGCCCGAGACGACCGAGTGTGCGGTGCCCCAGGGCATCTTTGCCGGGGGACAAGGCGCCGAGGCCGGCGGGGGAGCCATGCTCCGCATGATCGCCTACGGGCCCGAGAGCCACTTCAGCCATCCCGTCAAGCCGGCCAATGCGCCCAAGAACTGGCAGCCCGAGTGGACCGTGCGGGTGCGCACCAAGAGCCAGACCATGGCCATGCTGGGCATCGACATGTCGGGCATGGCCTCGGGTGGGCAGGCGCCTGACCGCGAGGCGCCGCCTCCCACAGAGGAGAAGCCCTCGTCCGGCGGCATCCTGCCCGGTGCGGGCACCATCCTGCGCGGCATCTTCGGTCGCTGAGCCGGGTCAGCCCAAGGGCAGGACGAACGATCTTTCAGTGGGCGTGAGCGGCTCCAGCCAGCCGAATTGCTGCTCCAGCACCGCGAGCGTGGCTTCGGACGCATCACCGCCCCGCGCCTGGCGTTCACGGATGCGGCGTCTGAGTTCGTCGGGCGGGGCCTCGCAGGCAAGGATGTGGAAGGGGCATCTTGCCTGTGTGGCCAGTTCGGCGAAGGCTTGGCGTTCACGCTGGCGCAGAAACGCGGCATCGACCAGCACCGTCCAGCCCTGGTCCAGCAGGGCACGGCTGCGTGAAAGCAACGACACATAGGTATAACCGTGCGCCTGTGGCGAGTACAGGCCCGTGTTCAGGCCAGACCCGCTGGCCGCCAGGGCGGCCAGGCCATGCAGGCGCTTGCGCTCCACGTCCGAGCGCAGCCGGATGGCCCGGCCACCGGTGTGGGCGGCCAGCCAGCGGGTGGATGCCCAGGTCTTCCCGCTGCCCGAGAGGCCATGCGTGATGATCAGGCTGGGCGATGGCGGGAGCGGGGCCTGCCCGGCCAGATGGCTGGCCAACGCCAGGAAGGTTCGAACCTCCTGCAACGTGGCCGTCGCGGCGTCCGACGAGGCTTGCAACTGGGTCCATCGGATGCCCGCCACCTTCGCGCGCACCAGGGCACGGTAGACCGCAAAGAACGGCAGCAGGGCCGGTGCCGTCACATCGCCGCTGGCATCGAGCCACTCGCTCAGCAGCACATGGGCCAGACCCGCCTGGCCGATGCGCCACAGGTCCATCCAGAGGAAGGCGATGTCGCTGGCCACGTCGATCCAGCGCAGCGCATCGTTGAACTCGATGGCGTCGAACGGGATGACCTCCTCGCCCATACGCACCAGATTGGCCAGGTGCAGATCGCCATGGCCCTCGCGGACGCGGCCCTGGGCGCGCCGATGCTGCAGTACCGGTGTCAGCTGTGCAATGTGGGCCTCGGTCCAGTCCGACAGCGAATGCACCTGGCGCAGGTCGGTGTCATCGGTCAGCGTCAGAAGCAGGGACGTCAGGTTTTCCCGCGCAAACGCCGCCACGTCGTCGGGTGTGCCCCACGGGCTGTCGGGGCCAGCCACGGCGGCGCTGGCCTGGAATCCCGCCAGGTGCCTTGCCAGGGCCTGCATCATGCCGGGAGTCAGCTCGCCACTGTCGGCCACGTGATCCAGCCGGTCGGCCTCGGGAAACCGGCGCATCTGCACCGCCCAGTCGATGGCCTGAGATGGGTCACCGCCAATCACCGGATGGGTCGGGGTCCCGGTGATGGCCTGTGCGCACTGGTAGATCCTTGATGCCGGATCGGCTGGCGCGAAACGGTGGTTGACCCGAATCTCGGCCTCGCAGGCGGTGTGGCGCCTGTCCAGCGTCGAGAAGTCCATGAAAGGCAGGGCCACCGGCTTCTTGATCTTGTAGGCCCGGTCCCCGGCCAGCAGCACCCAGGCGCCGTGGGTCTGCATCAGCTCGACCTGGTCCACCTTGTGCGGATAGCGGCTGGGGTCCATCAAGGCAGCGATCAAGGGCGGGACATCGGACAGCATGACTTGACTGTATCGTGTCTGCGGAGAATCAGGAGACACTGTTGTGAACCTCGCCCATCTGCTGCAGCGCAAGGCGCTGGAACATCCCGATATGCCCGTCATTTTCAGTGGCGCACGGCCTGTCGCCTCCCAGGCCCAATGGGCGCAGCGATCCGCCCGTCTTGGCGCGCGCCTGCGTGCGGCTGGACTGCAGCCTGGCGAGCGCGTGGTGCTGTTCATGCGCAACCATCCGCGCTATCTGGAGCTGCTGTTCGGGGCCTGGTGGGCCGGGCTGGTGGTGGTGCCGGTGAACGCCAAGCTGCACCTCAGGGAAGTGCAGTGGATCGTGGAGAACGCCGACGCGCGCCGGGCCTTCGTCACCTCGGACATCGTGCCCGACCCGGGGGAGCTCACCGGGCTGGACGGCGTGATGGACGTGGACAGCGCCGAGTGCGACGAGTGGATCAACGAAGGAGACGGGCTGCCCGACATCGAAGAGCGCGCCCCCGACGACACCGCGTGGCTGTTCTACACCAGCGGCACCACGGGCCGGCCCAAGGGCGTGATGATCACGCACCGCAACCTGCTCACCATGGGCCTGGGCTACTTCAACGACGTCGATCACGTTGCCGCGCAGGATGCCATCGCCTACGCGGCACCCATGTCGCACGGCGCCGGCATCTACGC
>JAJPEW010000323.1 GCA_021166755.1 Hydrogenophaga sp.
GCAGATGCGCAGCGGGCGCGGTGGCGCTGCATGGTCAAAGCACAAGGGCTCGCGTTCGCGAGGCGTGTAGGCCCGCAGGTCCGCCTGGTCCAGCGGGCCAGGGCGGGACGGATGCTGTCGCACCTTCTGGACGATGGCGTCGGCCACCGGCCCCTCCTGCAGGGCCTCGGGGCCTCGTCGGGCGAGCTGGCGCAGCACCTCGGCCAGTTCCGGGTTGCGCAAGCGGTGGCCCACCGGGTGTGGCTGTCCATCCGGCCGGTAGAAGTAGGCCCGGGCCACCGGGTCATCCCGTAGGGCCTGCTCGGCGGCCAGCAGGGTGTGCAGCCGCGGGCTGACCTCGAAACCGTCGTCGGCCAAGCGGATGGCGGGCTCGAACAGCCGGCCCCATGGCAAGCGTCCGTGTTGCCGGTGGGCCATGCCCAGCATCGACACGGCTCCCGGCACGCCCACCGATTGGCCGCCGACCACCGCCTGCATGAAAGGCACGGGTTTGCCGTCCGGCCCGACGAACATGTCAGTGCGCACGCCTCGCGGTGCCGTCTCCCGCCCATCAAAGGCCTGCACGCGCCGGCCATCGTGGTGCAGCAGGAAAGCGCCACCGCCGATGCCGCTGGATTGCGGCTCCACCAGCGTCAGCACCATCTGCGCGGCAATTGCCGCGTCGATGGCACTTCCCCCCGCCCGCAACATCTCCAGCCCGGCCGCCGAGGCTGCCGGGTGGGCGGTCGCCACCGCATGCCGGTCAAAGCTCCGGCCGATTCGAAGTCGCTGGCCGGACGGACCTTCGGGCTGAATCAGGGCTTCTTCGGCTCGGGTATGCTTGCCGGGGTATGGTGCAAGGCTGTTGGAAGCGGTGCAAGCGGTGAGCAGCACGGCGGCCAGACAGGCCGCCCAGGTCCGTGGCAGGGTGTCATGGCGATGTGTGCGATCGTTCATGTTCGGTGGCCTCGCTGGACAGGCGGTGGTGGCTGATAGCCCCTGGCGTGTGATACGTCAACGACAGGTCGACAGCCTCGCGCTAAGGTTGAATGTGCTGAAAATACCACGCTAGATCTCGCCGCAAGGACGCTGGATGACATTGTCGCCCCCCCTTCCCACCCGTGTGCCGGTCATGACGGATCCGGTGGATACACCTGTCCGAAGCTTGCCGCAGTTGCAGGCATCCCTGGACCTGCAGCGTCGCAAGCCCATCGTCGGGCTGAGGCAGGCCCTGGTGGAGCTGGGGCTGATCGACGGGGTCACGGCGCAACGCCTGGCCAACGAAGACCCGGACCTGTTCCGCTCCCGCTCGTCCGAGCTGGTCATGCGCACCCTGGTCACCGACGACGAGCTGCAGCGTGCCCTGGCCCGGGTGGCGGGTCTGGTCGAGATCGACCTGATGGACTTCAGCCTCGAGCGTGACGCGTTCAAGCTCATCACGGTGCCCCAGGCCCGCAGCCTCAACGTCGTGCCGCTGGGGATGACCAACGATCAGCTGGCGGTGGCCTCCTGCACGCCCACCAGCGCGGACCTTCAGCGCCAGCTGAGCAATCTGTCGGGGCACTCGGTTCTGCTGGTGTGGGCGCCGCGGTCAGCCATCGCCCACCGGCTGGATTTGCAGGAGCGCATGACCCGCGACGCGCTGGCACATGGGGAGGTCTCGTCCAGGGACGTCCGCCAGCGGCTCATGCCCAACGGCCAGTCCACAGGGGCAGCCTCGACGCTGGGACTGGAAGACCTGGTGGTCCAGGCCATGTCCGAAGTGGGCACCTCCAACGAGGCCGAGCAGCTGGCCTCAGCCGCCGAGTCGGCGGGCATGGTGCGGCTGGTCAACGAGATGATCACCGAGGCCCAGCGCACGCATGCGTCGGACATCCACATCGAGTCCAACGCGGGCGATGCCATGACATCGATCCGCTTCCGTCGCGATGGCGATCTGGAGCCTTACCTGATGCTGCCGGCCCGCTTGCGTGGTCCGCTGGTCTCGCGCATCAAGATCATGTCCAAACTGGACATCGCCGAGCGGCGCCGACCCCAGGACGGCAAGATCGATTTCTCCGAGTACGGTGGGCAGCAGCTGGAACTTCGTGTGGCGGTGATGCCCACGCACGATGGCCTGGAAGATGTCGTCCTGCGGCTGCTGGAGTCGGCCAAGCCGCTGCCCCTGTCCAAGCTGGGGCTGCAGCCCCGCGACATGGACATCATCGCCAGTTTCTCGCAGCGCAGCTTCGGCATGGTGCTGGCTGCGGGTCCGACCGGCTCGGGCAAGACGACGACCCTGCACTCCATGCTGGCCGAGGTCAACACCCCGGACAAGAAGATCTGGACGGCGGAAGACCCGATCGAGATCACACAGCCCGGTCTGCGCCAGGTGCAGATGAACTCCAAGATCGGCCTGACCTTTGCCAATGCGATGCGGGGATTTCTGCGGGCCGATCCCGACATCATCATGGTGGGCGAGATCCGGGATGCCGAGACGGCCAAGGTGGCCATCGAGGCATCGCTGACCGGTCACCTGGTGCTCTCGACCCTGCACACCAACAACGCCAGCGAGAGTGTGGTGCGCCTGCTGGATCTGGGCATGGACCCGATGAACTTCGCCGACTCGCTGCTGGGCATCGTGGCCCAGCGCCTGGTGCGTCTGCTCTGCGACCGTTGCGCCGTGATCCAGCCCATGGACGAGCAGGACTGGAACGCCTTGCTGGCCGAGTACATGGAAGGCAGCGACCTGAGCCATGCCGAGGCGCAGGAGCGGTTGTTCAAGGCCACCGATGCGCATTCGTCCGGAGAGATCCGCGTGCGCCGGCCGGTCGGCTGCGAACATTGCGGTGGCAAAGGCTACAAGGGCCGGATCGGCATCTACGAGATCCTGCAGAACTCCCGGTCGATCAAGCAGCTAATCCAGGACCGGGCGCGGCCCTCCGAGGTGTTCGACAC
>JAJPEW010000326.1 GCA_021166755.1 Hydrogenophaga sp.
GGTGGTGGCTTCGGCGGTGGCCGTCGTGAAGGCGGCTTTGGCGGTGGCAACGACGGCGGTTTCCGCAGCCCCTACGGCGGCGGCGGTCGTCGTGACGGCGGCGGTGGCCGCGGCGGCTACTGATCAGCGCTTTCGGCCCACAGGGGCCGACAGACAACAACCCCCGCAGGCCCTGCCCCGGGGGTTTTTTCATGCCGGTCCACATGACTGGCCGTTGCCGCGCCCTCAGAATTTTTCCGGCCGGATGACATCCACGTCGGCAAAGTACAGCGTCAGCCCGTAGTGCGGCGCGTAGCTACCCATCACATGGCGGGCAATGGCATCGGCGACTTCCGGGCTGGCGATCACCTTCATCTCGATGCTGCGGTCAGCCTCCCAGAGCGACTCGCGAACCGACAGGCGGCTGCCGCCACGCACGTCGTGCACGGTGTAACCCTGGGCGCCCAGGCGCTGGCTGTCGGCCACCAGGCGCTTCTCCAGCGCCGCTTCGGCAATGATCACCAGCAGGGTGCGGGCGTGCTTGTCCATGATCAGGCTCCGGGGTTCAGCCAGCGCGCCATCTGCAGGTACAGCGGCACGCCCAGCACAATGTTGAACGGAAAGGTGATGCCCAGGGCCGCCGTGATCGACAGGGCGGCGTTGGCTTCGGGCACGGCCATGCGCATGGCCGTGGGGGCTGCGATGTAGCTCGCACTGGCCGCCAGGGTCGCCAGGATGGCCATGCCGCCGGTGGACAGCCCCAGCGCCAGTCCGGTCAGTGCGCCACCCAAAGCAAGCACCGGGGGTGTCACCAGGGCAAAGACGACGATCCGCAGGCCGTAGCGTCGCAGTTCGCCCAGGCGTCCCCCCGCCACCAGCCCCAGTTCCAGCAGGAACAGTGCCAGCACCCCTTTGAACGGCGCCATGAAGACCGGCGCAATCGGCGCGGTGCCTGCCTCGCCCATGACCGCGCCGATGACCAGACCACCGGCCAGCAGCAGCACCGACTTGCCGAAGAACACGTCGTGGGCCAGTTCACCCCAGTTGACGCGCTGGGCCTGACCATCGGCACCTCGCGCGCCCAGGCGCGCCAGCAAAATGCCGGCCACGATGCCCGGCGCCTCCATGATGGCCACCCACAAGGCGGCGTGCGGTTCGGCAGACACGCCCTGCGCCGCCAGGTAGGCGCTGGCCACGGCGAAGGTCACCACGCTGACCGATCCATAGTGGGCGGCCATGGCCGCCGCATCCACCCGCGAGAGTCCCAACAGACGCAACACCGGCGTGAGCACCAGCGGAATGGCAAATCCCAGGGCCATGCAGGCCAGCATCTGAGGCAGCAGGGCCAGCATGGGCTGTTTGCTCAGCTCGATCCCGCCCTTCAGGCCGATGGCCAGCAGCAGATAGATCGACAGGGTCTCGTACAGGGCCTCGGGCAGGCGCAGGTCGCTCTTGACGAGGCGGGCGAAGACACCCAGCAGGAAGAACAGGACGACGACATCAATCATGGCGCCCGCATTGTCCCCGAAGATGCCAGCCAAGGGTCATGTCCCGGCGCTGCGACCCTCACCCCGCCGGTGCTTGCGCGGCCGGCCCTGCAGGAGGCGGTCAAACCAGGCATTGGGCAGCAGGCGCAGCAGCTTGGCCACCACCCCCATCTGCCAGGGAATCACCCGGTAGCTGTCGCCCGCATCGATGGCCCGGAAAGCACGGTCGGCGAAGGCTTCGGGCGCCATCAGGAATGGCATCCGGTAGCGGTTCTCGCGCGTCAACGGGGTATCGATGTAGCCTGGCACCAGCGTCACCACCCGAACCCCCGAGGCGCGCAGCTCGCCGCGAAGGCTTTCGCAATAGGCCACCACCGCCGCCTTGCTGGCGCAGTAGGCGCCGTGACCCGGCAGACCGCGAATGGCCGCCACGCTGGCGACCCCCACCAATCCGCCGCTGCCCCGCGCGCGCATGGCGGCCACGAAGGGATGGAAGGTGGCGGCCATACCGGTGTTGTTGGTGGCAAAGGTGTTGTCCATCACATCCAGATCACCGCGTTCGGCCGTGTCCATGCCCACGCTGATCCCGGCGTTGGCAATCACCACATCGGGCAAGCCTTGCTCCGCCAGGCAGGACTGCCCGGCCGACACGATGCTGTCGATATCCGAGACGTCGGCCGCATACACCCGCCAGGACGTCGGCGCCAAGCCGAGGCGGGCGGCCCAAGCCTGGACTTCACCCGTGCGGCGGGCCACCAGGGCCAGCCGCCAACCGGCTTTCGCATAGCGCTCGGCCAGCGCCTGACCGATGCCGCTGGATGCACCGGTGATGAACACCAGAGGTGGCTGGGCTGGCGTCATGGCGCTCAGGGGCGCGGCGCCATGGTGGCGTTGACGCGACCTTTGATGTCCGCCACCCGGCTGTCGCCGCCGCTGTAGTCCAGGTTGTCTCCTTTGACCTGATCGTTGCCCCGGATGAGCAACACGGGCTGGTCCGAGGTGATGCGCTCCGGGTCGGTACGCACCCGCAGCACCGGGCCATGGAATTCCAGCCGTGGGGTCGGCTTGCCGTCGGCACCACGTCCCGCCTGCCGCACCACCTGCGCCTCGCCTTCGAGCAGCATGTCGGTGCCTTCGGCGTTGCTGGTCAGCACGTCGGAGCGGGCCGTGCTGGTCAGCCCCTCCTCGGAAACCGCCCGGACTCGGGCATTGTCGATGACCAGCGTGTCGTTGTGCGGATGGTGCCTTGCTTCCGTTCCCCTGACCTCGGACTTGAGCTGCCCTTGCTCGTCAAAAGACTTGACGGTGAAGCCCCGCATGAAGAAATCGGGCTTCTCGCTGACGGGTCTCTCGGGCTCCGGTTCTGCTGGCGGTGGCGTCAGGCGCAGCAGCCAGTAGCTGGCCAGCACCAGCAAGCCCATCAAGGCCACCGGCAGATAGATCGACAGTCGGGAAAGCTGGTCGTACCAGCGCCGCAGCAGATTCATCGGCTGGCCTCCTCCAGCACCTGGGCGTAGACCCCGCGCGCCGTCAGCAACAGGTCGCAGCATTCACGCACGGCGCCGGCGCCGGGCTGTCGTTGCGTCACATGGTGGGCCAGCGCCAGCACCTCGGGGTGGGCCGTGGGCGGCACGCACACCAGGGCCGCACGGCGCAGCATCGGCAGGTCTGGCCAGTCGTCGCCCATGGCCGCCGCCGCAGACCAGTCCAGCCCCAGTTCGGCCAGGATGGCTTCGGCGGCGGGCCGCTTGTCCTCGGTGCCAAAACGCGTGTGGGTGACCCCCAGCGCCGTCAGGCGCGTGCGCAGGGCCAGCGAATCGCGGCCACTGACCACCGCCGGCGTGATGCCGGCACGCTGCAGCAGCTTGATGCCGTGACCGTCGAGCGTGTGAAACCGCTTGAGCGTTTCACCCGCTTCCGTGAAATACAGGCCCCCGTCGGTGAGCACACCGTCCACGTCGAAGAACACGACCCGAACCGCCTGCGCACGCAACAGGGTGACGGGATCGAAATTCTGCACAGGCCGCAACACCGGCAACTCGCTGGTGGATGTCATCAGATCACCTTGGCTCTCATCAGATCGTTGCTGTTCAGAGCGCCCACCAGGCGTCCGGTTCCATCCACCACCAGCACGCTGGTCACCCGGTGGGCCTCCATCAGGTCTGCGGCCTCCACCGCCAGGGCGTCCGCGCCAATGGTGCGGGGATGGGGGTGCATCACATCGCGCGCGGTCAGGGAGCGCAGGTCAGTCCCGCTGCCGGTGCGCTCGATCAGCCGGCGCAGGTCACCGTCGGTGAACACCCCCAGAACCCGGTTGTCGGCATCGACGATGGCGCTCATGCCCAGACCCTTGGCGCTGATCTCCCGCATCAGGTCCATCAGGCCGGCGTCGGGGGCCGTCCGGGGCAGGTCGTCGCCAGAGCGCATCACATCGGCCACATGGGTGAGCAGCTTGCGGCCCAGGGCGCCGCCCGGGTGGGAACGTGCGAAGTCATCGGCCCGGAACCCCCGGGCGTCCAGCAGGGCCACGGCCAGCGCGTCGCCCATGGCCAGCTGGGCGGTGGTGCTGGCGGTGGGCGCCAGGTTGTGCGGACAGGCCTCCTTGTCCACGGCGGTGTCGAGCACCACATCGGCGTGCCGCGCCAGCGAGGACTGCGCCCGGCCGGTCATGGCCAGCAAGGGCACGCCCATGCGCTTGATCAGCGGCAGGATGGCGGTCAGTTCTTCACTCTCGCCGCTGTTGCTGATGCCCAGCACCACGTCGTCCGATGTGATCATGCCCAGGTCACCATGGCTGGCCTCGGCCGGGTGCACGAACATCGAAGGGGTGCCGGTCGATGCCAGCGTCGCCGCGATCTTGCGCCCGACATGACCGCTTTTGCCCATGCCGGTGACCACGACACGGCCTCGGCTGCGCAGCACCAGGGCGACCGCTTCGGAAAAACGGTCGTCCAGGCGCTGGGCCAGCGCCGACACGGCACTGGCCTCGATCGCCAGCGTCTCCCGGGCCATGGCCTGGGCGCGCAGCGGATCAAACGTGGAAGGCAGGTTCATCGGTCGATTATCGCGCCGGCGGGCAAGGATAATCAGACGACCATGAATGCCCTGGACCTGACCCTGCTCTACCTGCTGGCCGCCGTGCTGGGCGTGGTCGGCTGCCGCATGCTCAAGCTGCCACCCATGCTGGGTTACCTGGCGGTCGGTGTGGTCATCGGTCCCAACGCGCTGGCGCTGGCGCAGAACTCGCAGGGCCTGCGCTACCTGGCCGAGTTCGGTGTCGTGTTCCTGATGTTCGTCATCGGTCTGGAGTTCAGTCTGCCCAAGCTGCGCGCGATGAAGCGTCACGTGTTCGGTCTGGGGTTCTCGCAGGTGGTGCTGACGGTGCTGATCACCACCGCTGCCTCGCTGCTGCTGGGTCTGGCGCTGCCACGCTGGTGGAATGTCTCCTGGCAGATCGCCGTGGCCCTGGGCGGCGTCATGGCCATGAGCAGCACCGCCATCGTGATCAAGCTGATGGCCGAGCGCCTCGAACTGGAGTCCGAACACGGCAAGCGCGTGGTGGGCATCCTGCTGTTCCAGGACCTGGCCGTGGTGCCGCTGCTGGTGCTCATCCCCGCCCTGGGCGCCGATCCGGACGACCTGCTGCGCGCCCTGGGGCTGGCCATGCTCAAGGCGACGGTGCTGCTGGTGCTGCTGCTGACCGGCGGACAGCGGATCATGCGCTGGTGGCTCACCCTGGTGGCCCGGCGCAAGAGCGAAGAGTTGTTCATGCTCAACCTGCTGCTGATCACCCTGGGGCTGGCATGGCTGACCGAGCACGCCGGGCTGTCACTGGCCCTGGGCGCCTTCGTGGCCGGCATGCTGATTGCCGAGACCGAGTACAAGCACCAGGTGGAGACCGACATCCGGCCATTCCACGACGTCCTGCTGGGCCTGTTCTTCATCACCATCGGCATGATGCTGGACTGGCGCATCCTGTTCGAGCGCTGG
Source organism: Hydrogenophaga sp. (assembly GCA_021166755.1). Lineage (GTDB taxonomy): Bacteria > Pseudomonadota > Gammaproteobacteria > Burkholderiales > Burkholderiaceae_C > Hydrogenophaga > Hydrogenophaga bisanensis. The sequence continues at coordinate 5,457 of JAJPEW010000326.1, forward strand.
CCACTGGTGCTGCTGCTGTTCACCCTGTCCGTCGGCTTCAAGCTGGGCCTGATCACCCTGCTCACCCGGGCCTTCGGAGCCCCCATGGGCGTCGCCTTGCGCACCGGTCTGTACCTGGGGCAGGCAGGCGAGTTCGGTCTGGTCCTGCTGTCGCTGGCGGGCCAGCATCAGCTCGTGCCGCCTCAGCTCTTCAACCCCATTCTGGCGTCGATGGTGCTGTCCATGATGGCCACGCCGTTCGTCATCATGTACACCAACGACATCGTCACGCGCGTGGTGGGCAGCGACTGGCTGATGCAGTCGGTGCAGATGACCACCATCGCCCGCAAGGCGATCAACACCGACAAGCACGTCATCATCTGCGGCTATGGACGCTGCGGCCAGAACCTGGCCCGCCTGCTCGAACGCGAGGGCATCCCCTACATGGCGCTGGATCTGGATCCCGACCGCGTGCGCCAGGCCGCCGCCGCCGGGCACTCGGTGGTCTTCGGCGATGCCGCCAGGCTCCAGGCGCTCATGGCGGCGGGCCTGCACCGGGCCAGCGCGCTGGTGGTCACTTACCTTGACACCCCCAGCGCCCTGAAGGTGCTGCACCACGCCCACGAGCATGCGCCCCAGGTGCCGGTGGTGGTGCGCACGGTCGACGACGCCGATCTGGACAAGCTGCGCTCCGCAGGAGCCACCGAGGTGGTGCCCGAGGCCATCGAGGCCAGCCTCATGCTGGCCAGCCACGCCCTGGCGCTGGTGGGCGTGCCGATGCGCCGGGTGATTAGGGTGGTGCAGGACCAGCGGGACGCCCGCTACAACCTGCTGCGCGGCTACTTCCACGGTGCCGACGACGACAGCGCGGACGAAATCGAACACGAGCGCCTGGACACGGTCACGCTGCCGGCGGGCGGCCGCTCGGTTGGTCTGGATCTGCAGACCCTGGCCCTGGACGGTCTGGGGGTTCGGGTGGTCAGCCTGCGCCGGGCTACCGGGCGCAACGAAGCTCCCGCCCCCCAGACCGTGCTGCAGGGGGGAGATACCCTGGTCATTGGCGGCAAGGCAGCTGACCTGGCGCTGGCGGAGGAGCGACTGCTCATGGGCTGACACGGCCTGCCAGACCACAAACCCGGGCAACAGCTGGGGTTTTTTGCGACCAGTCAGTTCATGTTTTGAACCAATGGGTCTTTAATGCGGTTTCCCCATCCCCACAAGCACAGGAGACCCGTGATGATCGATCGTCGTGCCTTTCTGGGCGCCGGCATGGCCGGTGCTGCCGCCCTGACCTTCACTTCGGTGTGGTCACAGAACGCCGCACCCAACTTCGGCGCCCCCACCCTGCCCGCCACGGGCTTCAAACGCATGAAGCTCGGTGCCATGGAAGTCATTGCCCTCAACGACGGCGCCCTGCGCCGCCCACTGGGCGAGGAGTTCGTGCGCAACGCGCCGCTGGAACAGGTCAAGGCCCTGCTGGCCTCGCAGAACCTGCCCACCGACTACGTGGACATCCCCTTCACCCCGTTCCTGGTGGTCGCACCAGCGGGCAAGTTCCTGATCGACACCGGCTTTGCCGACAACGGCCCGCCGACCACCGGGCGCCTGACGGCCAACCTGGCCGCCGCGGGCTTCAAGCCCGAGGACATCGACCACGTCATCATCAGCCACTTCCACGGCGACCACATCAACGGCCTGCGCAAGAAGGATGGATCGCTGAGCTTCCCCAAAGCCAAGGTGCACGTGCCCGCACCCGAGCACGCCTTCTGGTTCGACGACGCCAAGATGAACGCCGCCCCGCCTGCAGCGAAGGGAGCGTTCGAGAATGCGCGTCGCGTCATTGGCGGCCTGCCGGCCGAACAGCTGGTCAAGTTCGAGCCGGGTGCCGAGCTGGCCCCGGGCATCCGCTCGGAAGCCGCCTTCGGCCACACGCCGGGCATGAGCGTGGTGCGCGTCAGCAGCGAAGGCCAGCAGTTCGTCTATGTGGCCGACGTCACCAACGTGCCGTCCCTGTTCGCGCGCAGCCCCGACTGGGCCGTGACCTTCGACATGGACGCCGAGATGGCGCGCCAGACCCGCCGCCGCATTTTCGACATGCTGGTCAAGGACAAGACCCTGGCGGGCGGCTTCCACTTCCCCTTCCCGGCCATCGGTTCGCTGGAGACCGCGGGCAGCGGCTACCAGTTCAAGCCGGTCGCCTGACCCGCAGAGCAGGGGTGTCGTCATAATTTGCAGATGGACACCTCTGCCTACCTCAAGTCTCACATCCGCACCGTCCCCGACTGGCCCGCCCCCGGTGTCCAGTTCAGGGACATCACACCCCTGCTGCAGGACCCCAAGGTCTTCCGGGTGCTGATCGACACCTTCGTGCACCGCTACATGGACCCGGCCCTGCGGCCGACGGTGGTGGCTGGGCTCGATGCCCGCGGTTTCATCATCGGTTCGGTCCTGGCCTATGAGTTGGGGGTGGGCTTCGTGCCCATCCGCAAGAAGGGCAAGCTGCCCTTCACCACCGTCGAGGAAACCTACGAGCTGGAGTACGGCAGCGCCACTGTCGAACTGCACACCGATGCCGTCAAGGCGGGCGACCGGGTCCTTCTGATCGACGACCTGATCGCCACCGGCGGCACCATGATGGCCGGCCGGCGCCTGCTGGAAAAACTGGGGGCCGAGGTGATGGAAGGCGCGGCCATTGTGGATCTGCCCGAGCTGGGCGGGTCCGACAAGCTGCTCGCCTCAGGCCTGAAGCTGTTCACCCTCGTGGATTTCGAGGGTCACTGATCGATCACAGCTTGCCGTACTGGGTTTCGCTCAGTGCGGCAAAGTCGCTGTGCATCTCGGGTTCCGGACCGGGCACCGGCACGTCGCCGCTGGCCTGGCTACCCACCTTGCGAACCGGCTGGGCTGGTCGCTCCAGCGCCTCGCGGAAGGCCGCCACCTCTTCGGCACTGACCGATTGTGGCCGACCCACGGACAGACCCTGGCGCGGCGAAGGAATGGCTGTGGCCGACTCGGAGGACATCTGCGCTTCCCGCCGGGTTTGCGCCGCGACAGAAGCCTTCAGCGCCATGCCTTTCTGGTCGGGCGCGGGCTTGCGACGCCAGTAGACCGACGGGACATCCATCGTCAGTCGGGAACGGGCACTCATCTGGATCCAGCGTTCGATCTCCAGCAGGTACTCATCCGGCACCACGTCGGCGGGCAGGGCCAGTTCGATCAGGACCAGAAAGCTGTCGGCGTTCGCATCCAGCGCCAGCACCTTGAACTCGTAGCTGGTGGACAGCACGCCCCCGCGGATCATGGATTCCCGCACGATCGCGAACAGCTGTTCGCGGCGCAGGATGCGGCGACCGCGTCGGGGTGAGATCAGGGGCAGGGTGGTCTGCGAAAAGCCGCGACGGCCTTTGCCTGCGGCACCGGCTCGGTTGTTGCCCGCCTTGTTGCGCGAGCGGATCCAGGTCAGGATAGACATGTTGCTAGTGTGCGCGGTACTCACCCGCGACGTCCAGATCAGGGAATGATGAACACCCGAGCACCTTTCGGTGCCCGGGCAGGATCCTCAGGTGACAGCAACTCGTTTGGGTCGGTTATACAGGCGGCGTGCCAGCACCGCCGACATCGCCATGGTCAGCTCCAGTGCGACATCCGGATGGCGGGACGCCAGCTCCCGGTAACGCAAGGGGGTCAGGCACCAGAGCCGGCAGACATTGGTGGCGGTGACGGTCGCGCTGCGGGGCAGGTGGCTGTAGAACGCACCTTCACCGAGCACCGACCCGGGCCCCACCATGGCCAGGCGGATGCGTTCCTTCGCATCCTCGTAATGCACGGTCAGGGTACCACTTTCCACAAAATAGACGGTCCGATCCTTGATGCCCTGCTCCATCAGCTTCTGACCCTCCTGCAACTGCAAGGGCTGCAGGAAGTCGGCAAGAATCTTCCACTGTTCGGCGTTCAGGTTCAGCGGCAAGGCATCCAGCGCATGGCTGTGGGCCATGGCCTGGGCCAGATCCTGGATATTGAACCGAACGGACACCGTGGGAGCAGACATAAGGCCTACATTAAACGGCCTGCGCCTGAGCGGCAAGGGCGGAATTACGGGTGCTTACAAATCCGCTCCGGGCGGTTGATCGCTGCCGCCGGACGGTCTGCCACCGTCACTGGCCGATGCAAAAACGCGAAAAAATCTCGCCCAGAAGATCGTCGGCGCTGAACTCGCCGGTGATTTCGCCCAGTGCCTGCTGGGCCAGCCTCAGTTCTTCGGCCAACAGATCCAGATGTTCGGCCTGCGCGGCGAGCCAGCCATCCGCCTGTGCCAGATGCTCACCCACCCGGTACAAGGCCTGCAGGTGGCGTTCACGGGCCATGAACAGACCTTCGGCTGCGTGCTCCCAGCCAGCAATCTGCAGCAGACGCTGACGCAGGGCCTCCAGGCCGTCGCCCTGCTTGGCCGAGATCGTCAGCTCGCCGCGTGCCCTGGCGGCCTCCAGCAGGGGTCGGGCCTGCTCGCTGCACTGGTCCAGCTTGTTCCAGACGTCCACCACCGTCACACCCTCGGGCAGTCCCGCGGCAATGGTCGCATCGTCTGCCTGGTAATCGGCACGGTCACAGCGGGACAGGTCGTGCAGGAACAGCACGGCGTCGGCCTTTCCGATCTGGCCCCAAGCCCGCTGGATGCCGATCTTCTCGACCTCGTCCACGTCCGGGCTGTCACGCAGACCGGCGGTGTCCACCACATGCAGGGGGACACCCTCGATCTGAATGGTCTGCTGGACCACATCGCGGGTAGTGCCCGCGATCGGTGTCACGATGGCCAGTTCAGCCCCCGCCAGCGCATTCAGCAATGAACTCTTGCCGGCATTGGGCTGCCCGGCAATCACCACCTTCAGGCCCTCGCGCAGCAGGGCGCCCTGGCGTGCCTCGGCCAGCACCGCCCGCAGCCCGTCCCGCAGTCGCGAGAGCTGGCCGGCGGCGTCGGCTTTCTGCAGAAAGTCGATTTCCTCTTCCGGGAAGTCCAGCGTCGCCTCCACCAGCATGCGCAGGTGAATGAGTGCGTCCCGCAAGGCATGGATGCGGTCGGAGAAGGCCCCGGCCAGCGAACGGCTGGCGCTGCGCGCCGCCGCTTCTGTACTGGCATCGATCAGGTCGGCCACCGCCTCGGCCTGGGCCAGGTCGAGCTTGTCGTTCAGGAAGGCCCGTTCGGTGAACTCGCCGGCCCGCGCGGGGCGCAGACCCGGCAGATGTTCGCGCGCCACCGCCAGGCACCGGGCCACCAGCAACTGCAGCACCACCGGACCGCCATGCCCCTGAAGCTCCAGCACATCCTCGCCGGTATAGGAGTTCGGGCCGGGAAACCACAGCGCCAGCCCATGGTCGATCGGGCTGCCCGCCTCGTCGGGAAAGGGCAGATAGGTCGCCTCGCGCGGACGCAGATGGCGGCCCAGCAGGGCCTTCACGAAGGGTGCCAGTCCCCGACCCGAGACCCGCACGATGCCCACGGCGCCGCGGCCGGGTGCCGTGGCGATGGCGACGATGGGATCACGTGAGGCGGCCAGCATGGAACAAAAGCATACGCGGAAAAAAGAAAGGGCCCGCAGCGCAGGCCCCCTCGGGTCAAGTGTCCCGCAGGATCACTTCTTCTTGAACAGCTCGAAAGGCAGGGTGACCTTCAGCGGCACGCCCATCCGGTGGTTGATGTGGGCCTGCTGCACGATGGTCAGGATGTTGTTCGTGATCCAGTACAGCACCAGGCCGGCCGGGAAGAAGAAGAACATCACCGAGAACACCAGCGGCATCAGCCACATCATCTTGGCCTGGATCGGATCGGGCGGCAGCGGGTTGAGCGCGGTCTGGATGATGGTGGTCAGGGTCATCACGGCCGGCAGCACGAACCAGGGGTCCGGCGTGGACAGGTCGGTGATCCAGCCGATCCAGGGTGCATTGCGCATCTCCACCGACGACAGCAGCACCCAGTACAGCGCGATGAACACGGGGATCTGGATCAGGATCGGGAAGCAGCCACCCAGCGGGTTGACCTTCTCCTCCCGGTACATCTTCATCATCTCCTGCTGCATGGCCTGCGGGTTGTTCTTCAGGCGCTCGCGCATTTCCATGATGCGCGGGTTGATCGCCTTCATCTTGGCCATGCTGCGGTAGGCGCTGGCGTTGAGCCAGTAGAACGCGGCCTTGATCAGCACCACCAGCAACACGATGGACCAGCCCCAGTTGGACACGAAGCCGTAGATCTTCTCCAGCAGCCAGTACAGCGGCTTGGCCAGGATGGTCAGCCAACCATAGTCCTTGACCAGTTCCAGGCCGGGGGCCAGGCGCTCAAGGACCTTTTCTTCCTGCGGACCGACGTACAGACGGGACTCGACCTTCTGGCTCTGTCCCGGCGCGACAGCGGCCAGCGGGGTGATGCTGCCGACCGCGTACAGGTTGTTGTCGACCTTGCGGGCGAAGTTCTCGCGCTGCACACCCTCACCCAGCAGCCAGGCCGTGGTGAAGTAGTGCTGCACCATCGCCACGTAGCCGTTGGGCGAGGTCTTCTCGAAGGAGGCCTTGTTCTCGTCGATTTCCTTGAACTCCACCTTCTGGTACTTCTGAGCCTCGGTATAGATGGCCGGGCCGGTGAAGGTGGAATAGAACGGGGTCTCGGTCTCGACTTTGCCGCCGTCACGGACCAGCTGCAGGTACAGCTGCGGGGTCACCGGCTGGGTGCCGGTGTTGACCACTTCGTGGGCCACGTCGATGTCGTAGCGGCCACGGTGCAGCGTGTAGGTCTTGACCAGCTTGACACCGCCCACATCGGCCGACTCGAACTTCACCGCCAGGCTGTCCTGACCGTCGGCCAGGGTCGTCGGACCCGGCACCAGGGTCATCGGTGTCTTGTGGGTCGGGAAGGTGCCACCGATCAGGCCGGTCTGGGCCACGTAGGTGCGCCGGTCGCTCTGGTCCAGCAGCACGAAGGGCGGCGTGCCCAGCTCACCGCTGGCGTGCTTGAGCAGCGTGGCGCCCACCAGGGCACCGCCTTCGCTGTTGAACACCAGCTCGAAGACGTCGGTGCGCACCACATGGCGCTGGGCCACCGGCGCCGGCGCTTCGGACG
>JAJPEW010000020.1 GCA_021166755.1 Hydrogenophaga sp.
CCGCCCGCGCAGGAGACGCCCGGCGACGCCCCGCGCCACGGCAAGGCCAACGGGTAAACCTACCCGCTGGGGCGCCAGGCCCTGGCGCGCGACGACGACACCCCACCCGACGAGAGTCAAGACCATGAGTGAGAGCACCCCCCACGACGCCGTGCGCATCGGCATCGTCTCGATCAGCGACCGTGCCAGCAGCGGCATCTACGAAGACAAGGGTCTGCCCGCATTGCGCGAGTGGCTGGGCAAGGCGCTGAAGAACCCGATCACATTCGAAGAGCGACTCATCCCCGACGAGCAGGCCACCATCAGCCAGGCGCTGATCGAGCTGGTCGACGCCGGCTGCGCGCTGGTCCTGACCACCGGCGGTACCGGCCCGGCCAAACGCGACGTGACGCCCGAAGCCACCCTGGCCGTGGCGCACAAGGAGATGCCCGGCTTTGGCGAACAGATGCGCCAGATCAGCCTGGCCTTCGTGCCCACGGCGATCCTCTCGCGCCAGGTGGCGGTCATCCGGGACAACTGCCTGATCATCAACCTGCCCGGCCAGCCCAAGGCAATCGCCGAGACGCTGGAAGGCGCCAAATACGCCGACGGTTCGGTGCGCGTCAACGGCATCTTCGCCGCGGTGCCCTACTGCATCGACCTGATCGGTGGCCCCTACCTGGTAACGAACGACGAGGTCGTCAAGGGCTGGCGCCCGAAAAAGAAGTGACCCCCTGCGCCGCTTCGCGTCTTCCCCCTAGGGGGACGCACCCAGTGGCCCGGCAAAGCCGGCTCCACGGGCGCTACCGCTGAAACAACTTCGCCTGGAGCTCTCATGAAAATCACCAAGGACACCGTCGTCACCCTCACCTTCAAGGCCTGGGACGCCAGCGGCAAGCTGCTCGAAGATGGCAAGACGCCGCGCGCCTACCTGCACGGCGGTTACCACAACACCCTGCCGGGCATCGAGGCCGCACTGGAGGGACAGGAAAAAGGCTTCTCGACCACGGTCAAGCTGCAGCCCTCGCTGGCCTTCGGCGATCGCGACGAATCGCTAGTGACCACCATCCCGAAAAGCGAGTTTCCGCCCGGCATCAAGGTGGGTGGCCAGCTTGAAGGCACCGACGACCAGGGTCGCCGCCAGGTGTTCACGGTCATGAAGATCAAGGGACCGAACGTGCACCTGGATGGCAACCACCCGCTGGCGGGCCAGGACCTGACCTTCTCCCTCAACGTGATCGACGTGCGTGCCGCATCAGAGGAAGAAGTGGCCCACGGGCACGCGCACGGCGCCCACGGACATCACCATTGATCACTTCCCGACGAGCTGGTTGAGCTTTTCGGCTTCGAAATGCTCTTCCTTGGCGGCGTCTGGTGGCACACAGTCGCCGCCACGCTGCTCGCAGGCCAGCTTCTCGATCGCGGCCCACAGCAGGGCAATCTGGTGTTCCTGGCTGCCGGTTTTCTCGATGATGCCGCGCATTGCCTGTGACAGCGGATCGTCTTCCAGCGTGATGCCGTAAGCAGTGAACTTGGGCTTGGCTTCCTCGGTCACGTCGGCGCTCTGGCCCTGCTTGCTGGGAATGATGCGCGCCGGAATGCCCACCGCGGTGGCACCCGCCGGCACCGGCTTGATCACCACCGCGTTGCTGCCGATCTTGGCACCGTCGCCCACCTCGAAGCCGCCCAGCACCTTGGCACCGGCACTGACCACCACGTCCCGGCCCAGCGTCGGGTGGCGCTTGGCTCCCTTGTAGAGCGAAGTGCCGCCCAGGGTGACGCCCTGGTAGATGGTGCAGCCGTCACCGATCTCGGCCGTTTCGCCCACCACCGTGCCCATGGCATGGTCGAAGAACACGCGCTCGCCGATCTTGGCACCAGGGTGGATCTCGATGCCGGTCAGGAAGCGGGTGACATGCGAGATGAACCGCCCCAGCCACTTGAAGCCGTGGGTCCAGCACCAGTGCGCGGGCCTGTGCAACCAGACCGCATGCAGGCCGGGATAACAGGTGATGACCTCCCAGGTGCTGCGCGCGGCGGGGTCGCGCTCAAGAATGCACTGGATGTCGGAGCGGAGGCGGGCGAACATGGCGATGGCTTTTGATATCGGGTAGCCAGTCTATCGCTTCGCCTTGTCGGCTGTCTGCAGCATGGCCTTGGCCACACCACGAAGGATGTGGATTTCCTCGGGGGTGGGTTGCGCTCGGTTGAACAACTGGTTCAACCGGGGCATCAGCTTTTTGGGCGCCTCAGGATCAAGGAAATCCACCGCCACCAGCGCCTGCTCCAGGTGGGACAGCATGCCGGCCAGCGATGCGGCATCGGCGGCCGGTCGCTGGGGGGTGACCGGGGGCAGCGCAAAGCCGCCCAGGGCCTGGCGCCAGTCGTAGGCGATCAGTTGCACCGCCGCCGCCAGGTTCAGCGAGCCAAAACCCGGACTGGTCGGGATGGAAAGGCAGACATGGCAGCGGTAGACGTCCTCATTGCGCATGCCAAAGCGCTCGGACCCGAACAGGAAAGCCACGCCCTCGGGCTGCACGGCGTCTGGCACTGCTGCCTCGGCCAGCAGCTGCGCAAAATGCTCGCGCGGTGCGCGGGTGGGCGGGCCGAAATCGCGGGGTGTCATCGCCGTGGCGCACAGGTGGCTGATGCCGTCCAGCGCCTCGTCCAGGGTCTCGACGACGCGGGCATTGGCCAGCACATCGTTGGCGCCGCTGGCGCGCTGGATGGTTTCCTCGCGCCGCAGCACGTTGGACCAGCGGGGCGCCACCAGCACCAGATCGTCAAAGCCCATGACCTTCATGGCCCGGGCCGCGCCGCCCACGTTGCCGGCATGGCTGGTCTGGATGAGAATGAATCGTGTGCGCATCGCGTGAAGGACTGGACAGGCAGCCCGGAAAAAAAGCCCCCACGACAGCGGCAGGGCCGGTAAAATCCGCTTATTGTCGCCGCCCCGCATCGCCGGGGCGTTTCCGTTTTTCTCTTCATCCCACTGCCGGCCCCACGAGGACTGGCGCAGGAACACAATTCATGTCGTCCAGCCTCCACCCCATGCTCAACGTGGCCATCAAGGCCGCCCGCGCCGCCGGCGCCATCATCAACCGGGCCTCCCTCGACGTCGAGGCAGTCCGCGTGTCGGTCAAGCAGACCAACGATTTCGTCACCGAGATCGACCACGCCGCCGAAGCCGCCATCATCGAGACGCTGCTGACCGCCTATCCCGACCACGGGATCTGGGCAGAGGAATCCGGACGACGTGAAGGCAAGGGCCGCGACAAGGATTTCATCTGGATCATCGATCCGCTGGACGGCACCACCAACTTCATCCACGGCTTCCCCGTGTACTGCGTGAGCATCGCGCTCATGGTCAAGGGCCGCATCGAACAGGCGGTCATCTATGACCCCACCCGCAACGACCTGTTCTGTGCCACGCGCGGCCGGGGTGCCTACCTCAACGAACGCCGGATCCGTGTCGCCAAGCGCACCACCCTGCGTGAGTGCCTGATCTCCACCGGCTTCCCGTTCCGTCCGGGCGATGCGTTCCAGACCTACCTGAAGATGCTGGGCGAGGTGATGCCCCGCTGTGCCGGTGTGCGCCGCCCGGGTTCCGCCGCGCTGGACCTGGCCTACGTGGCGGCCGGCTTCTCCGACGGTTTCTTCGAGATGGGCCTGTCGCCCTGGGATGTGGCGGCCGGATCGCTGATCGTGACCGAGGCCGGTGGCCTGGTGGGCAACTTCACCGGTGAGGCCGACTTCCTGGAGCAGAAGGAATGCCTGGCCGCCAACCCGCGCATCTACGGCCAGCTGGTGGGCTTGACCGGCAAGTACAGCAAGTTTGCCAGCGCGGGTGACAAGGCTGCGGTGCGCCAGTCCACCGAAGCCTCGGCACCAGCCGACCAGGCGCCCGCCGACGGCGAACAGGCAGCACACGGCGACGACGCCCCGTTCTGAGCGCCCCGCCTGGCGGCGCTGCTCAGGGTCGGGGCAGCGTCCACCAGAAGCAGGCACCCTCATCGGGCCGGGATTCGGCCCAGATGCGGCCACCGTGCCTCTCGATGATGCGCGCCACGATGGCCAGCCCGATCCCGGTACCCGGCACATTGCTGCCCGCGTGCAGGCGCTGGAACAGGCCGAACAGCTTCTGCGCACGCGCCATGTCGAAACCCATGCCGTTGTCGCGGATGAAGTAGGCCTGCCGGTCCAGGTCGAATCCCACCTGCATCTGGGGCACGGGACGGTGGCGCGAATACTTCAGCGCGTTGTCCATCAGGTTGGTCAGCACCTGCCTGAGCAGGGTCGGGTCGCCCATGGCCCTGGGCAGTTGCCTCAGGTCGATGCGCACCTGCAGATCGTGAGGCACCACCGTGTCCAGGGCGGCACGGGCCAGGGCTTGCATGTCCACCGACACCATGTTCAGATCCACCTGGACCACACGCAGCAGCTCCAGCATGTCGGAGATCATCGCCCCCATGTTGCGCGATGAGCGCTGGATGCGTTCGAACATCTCCCGGCCGTTGGGACTGAGACGATCGGCTTCCTCGTCAAGGATGAGCCCGGCAAAACCGTTGACCGCCCTCAGCGGTGCCCGGAGGTCGTGCGCGATCGAGTAGGAAATGGATTCGACATCGCGCATCGAGCGCTCGAGCTCCGCCGTGCGTTCAGCCACCCGCCGCTCCAGCGTGGCGTTCAGGGCCCTGACCTCCTCCTGGGCCTCGACACGGTCATGGATGTCCAGGTGGGTGCCCGACATGTAGAGCGCACCACCCTGGGCATCGCGTCGATGCACCTGCCCGCGCGAGTTGATCCATATCCAGCGACCATTCTTGTGCCGCATGCGGAAGTCGCACTCGTAATGGGGCAACTCGCCGGACCAGTGCTGCTCGAGCAGGCGCAAGGCGCGTGCAAGGTCGGGTGCGTGGACCAGCTGTCGCCATGTCTCGAACGTCGTCGGCATCAGCTCGTCAACGGTGTAGCCCAGCATCTCGGCCCACCGCTCGTTTATCTTGAACTCCCAGGTTTCCAGGCTCAGCTCCCAGATGCCGGGACGGGTGGCTTCGAGCACCCATTGCAGGCGCTGGCGCTCTTCCCGCAGGGCCTCTTCGGCACGCACGAACTCGGTCACGTCACTGTAGGTCCTGACGAGGCCCCCGCCTTCCAGGGTCCGGGTGACCACCTCGATGACCCGGCCGTCCGTGGTCTCACGCAGGTAGCGGCTGGACTGGTCCCAGCCCGGATCCATCAGGACATAGGGGCGGTCGGACTCCCGCACCAAGGCCAGTTCGGTACCGAAGTCGCCGCGCTGCTTCTGGAACTCGATGACCTCGGCAATCAGGGGATGGGTGTCCATCAGGGCCTGGGGCAGGTCCAGCAGTTCCAGCAAACGTCGGTTGTAGAAGCGCACGCGGCTGTCGGCGTCGATCATGGCCAGTCCCTGGCTCATCGCGTCGAAGGTGATCTGCAAGGCCGCCGTCTTTTCCGACAGCAAGGCACTGGTGGCCTGCAGCTGCTGGCGTGCCCGTCGGCGTTCCGCATGATCGCGCCAGGCCAGCACCAGCTGGCGCACGGCACCCAGCAAGGGCTGCAGAAAGTCCACATCGGCCTGGCTGTAGCCCCCGGGCTGGTTGGCCAGGCCGACCATGGCCACGAGACGGTCACCGGCGGCCAGAGGAATGCCCAGGAACTTCAGCAGCGGGGGATGGCCGGGTGGACGTCCCTTCGCGCGCGGGTCGTTATCGACATCGTTGGCGATCACCACCTGGCCGGTGCTCAGGGCATGACCGAACAGGGTGTCGAGGTTGTGGAACTCCATGCCCACTTCCAGCTGACGCCGGTACTGCTGGCGGGATGCCTCATCCCAGGAAATGTCCGTGATCGCATGGGCCCGCAGGTAAGGCCGGTCATGCAGGTCGTACAGCACCTCGCCGACAAAGCCGTAGGCACTGTCGGCGGCCGTCAGCAAGGCCGACAGCAGACCATCAAACACCTTGCGCTTGTCGTCGGCCTCGATGAACAGGGCCTGGGCCTGTCGGACGGCTTCGAGCATGCGGTGCTGACGGTCGAGCTTGTCCTGCGCCAGCTTGGCATCGGTGACATCGGAGATGAAGCCATACCAGAGGACGGAACCGTCGGCCTCCCGCTCGGGCATGGCCTCGCTCTTGTTCCACCGGATGCCCCTGCCAGGCAGCTGCGTGCGAAAGGTATGGCGCCAGGGGGACAAGCGGGTGCCCGACTCCCGCAAGGTGTCGGTGAGTCCAGGCAGATCGTCCGGGTGAACCCGCTGGAACACGCGGCGGATGTCGGCCGTCATCTCGGCGGGTTCCAGTTCAAAGACCTCACGGGCGGCATCGCTGGCGAACACAATCTCGCTGGCCCCGCCTGGTCGGCGCCGGGCCATGTAGATCAGACCAGGCACCCGCGCGGCGGTATGACGGATGAACTGCAGCTGCTGGGCGATCTCGGAGGCCGCCGTCTTCTCGGCCGTGATGTCCATCACCACGCCGAAATCGGTGTCGGGTTGACCGGCCACCGTGGTGCGGCCGATGCGGGTGCGAAACCAGCGGGTGCTGCCGTCGGGCAACTGCCAGCGGAAATCGACTTCACGTTCATCACACGCCTGTCGGGCCGCCAACCAGGCGGGTTTGTCATCGGGATGGATCCCGCCGCGCCCGACGGCCTTGGTCAGGACATCGACCGGCTCCATGTGCGCAATCGCGAAAAGACCAGGTGACCAGATGACATCATCCGCGTTGGCGGCGTTGGTCCAGTGCCCCACATGCGCCAGCCGCTCAATGGCCCGGTGCAGACCGACCTGCTGCTGCAATGCCGTGTTGGCCTGGCGCAACGCGCGCTCGGCATCCTGGTCATGGGTGACGTCTTCCAGGTACACCAGCAGCACGTCCTCGCCATTCATTTGCAGCGCGGTGGTGTGCAGCCGCATCCGGCGTGGCACGCCGCCGGACAGGCGCATGTCCACGTCAAACGGACGGGCTTGCAAGACCTGCTCCAGGTAATCCTCACGCCGTCCCAACAGGTCCCAATGCCCCAGCTCGGTCGTGGTCCGCCCGAGCGCCTCGGCTCTGGGGGTACCCGTCAGGCGGACCCATGCGTCATTGACCGCCAGCAACGTGCCGTCGCGGCGGCGGCTCACGCTGGCAGGCAGCGGCGCCGCCATGAACAGGGCCTCCCAGGCCATCCCGCTGACCATGCCGGATCCCGCCTCGGGTGACAGAGGCGAAGGCGATGCGTCGGCAGCAGACGAGGGCATGGGATGTAGGTCGTGCAACTTTCGCGAGTGTATGCGCAGCCGCCCGACCCGACACCCGGTCTATCCCTGTGGAGCAGCCTCCGGTCAGATCCCGAGCTGCCGGGATGCCAATTCCTTCATGATTTCTTCGGTGCCGCCCCCGATCATCATGACCTTGACCTCGCGGTAGATGCGCTCGCTGGCAGTGCCGCGCATGAATCCCATGCCGCCCAGGATCTGGACCGCCTGGTCGGCGCAGAACTGCATGGTCTGGGTGGCGTGGTTCTTGAGCAGGCAGACCTGGGCCACCCACTCAGCGCCCTTGGCGGCCTTGTCCCCGCTGTCGGCGCGGGCGACCACCGCGTCAAGCCAGGCGCGGGTGGACTCGATGCGCATGCGCATGTCCATCAGCTTGTGACGGATCACCTGATGGTCCACCAGCGCGGTGCCGAAGGTCTTGCGCTGCCGAGCCCAGGCCAGCGCCTCGTCGTAGCAGCATTCCGAAAAGCCCAGGGCCATGGCCGACATCGACAGACGCTCGCCGTTGAAGTTGGTGAGGATCATCTTGAAACCCATGCCCTCCTCCCCCACCAGGTAGCGCGCCGGCACCCGCACACCGTCAAAGCGCAGGTGCGCGGTGTCCGAGCAGTGCCAGCCCATCTTGTCCAGCCGGCTGCG
>JAJPEW010000063.1 GCA_021166755.1 Hydrogenophaga sp.
GGGCAAGAGCGCCAAACCGGCGTTCAAGCAGTACCGGGAGAAAGACGGCCTGTTCTACTTCAAGCTGACCGACGCCCGTGGCGATCTGCTGCTGCAGAGCCAGGGTTTTGCCAATCCCCGCGAGGCAGCGCAGCACATCGGTCGCCTGCAGCAAGAGGGGATTTCCGCACTGGAGGCGCTGGCCACGTCACTTGAACTGGCCGCAGACCGGTCGGTCATCGCCGACGCCTTGGCCCAACTGGCGCCGGATGCCTGAAATGTGAGAACTGCCGTACGGTTTTCGGGATATGCTCGCCGAGAGCCATGAAGGTTCAAGTCGGACCGGTTTTTGCCGATATTCATTAAAAGAAAGTTTGCCGGCCGGTACTTTTCAGTATCGCCAAGACACGGCTTAGGGACTATCCTTCTAACATTCCTGCCAACATAGCGATCGCCATGAGTATTTTTGTCATCGATGACCACCCCCTGATGCGCGAAGCCGTCGTGATGCTGCTGCGTCGACTTCGTGCGTCGACCCAGGTGGTCGAACTCGAACGGCTGGCTTCGGTGAGCAAGGCGATCGCGGAGCACGGCGAGCCGGAATTGGTGTGTCTGGACCTCAAGCTGCCCGACACCAACGGCGTGTCTGGTGTGCGCGAGATCCGCCAGATGCTGCCGGATACGTCGCTGATTGTGTTATCTGCCTCCCCCGCTTCCGACTACGAAGACCTGGCCCGCGAGGCCGGTGCCGATGCCTACGTGGAAAAATCGGCCGGCGCCGCCCAGATTGGCAAGGTGCTGCGCGAGTTCCTGGCGGACGAACCCGAAGACGAGAACGCGCCCACCATTCCGGAAAAGCTGTCCAAGCGGCAGAAACAACTGCTGGTGATGCTGGACCGGGGTCTGTCCAACCGCGACATCGCCGAGCAGTTGCAGATCAGCGAACACACGGTCAAGGTGCACCTGTGGCGCCTGTTCCGTCGCCTGAACGTCAAGAGCCGCTCTCAGGCGAGCCACCTGGCCCGCACCGCCGGCCTGCTGGACTACTGAGCCGATCGGCTCAGCGCAGTTCCATCAGCTGCGAACTCAGCAACACATGGGGCGTCAGCGGTTCGCTGACGCTGTTTTGCGTGTAGGCAGGCAACATGACGCGGAACACGCTGCCGCGTCCCGGCTCCGAGCGCAGAGCCAGCTGGTAGCCCATGAGCGTCGCCAGCTTGGAGACGATGGTCAGCCCCAGGCCCAGGCTGTCTTCCGTCCCCTGGTGCTGAGAGACCCGGAAAAACTCCTGGAAGATCGCCTGCTGATGCTCACGGGCAATGCCCACCCCGGTGTCCCAGACCTCCAGCACCAGCATGTCGGGACGCTGACGCAGGGCCAGCAGGATGCCGCCCCGTTGCGTGTGCTTGATGGCATTGGACAGCAGGTTGCCAAGGATGCGCCGCAGCACCACCGGGTCTGCCCAGATCACCGCCGGACGTGCATGCGTCCTCAGCTTCAGCGATTTGCCTGCGGCAATGGGCTCGTACTGCAGGGCCAGGTCGGCAAACAGCTGTGTCACATCGACATTCTGCAGTCGCACCTTGTAGTTGCCCGCATCGATGCGGGTGAGGTCGAACAGCGAGTCGAACAGCTCGTTGATCGCCCGGGTGGACTGGAGGATGCGCGGTGAGATCTCACGGGCCATTTCGGGCTCGGTGGCCAGCCAGTCGGCATACAGGCTCAGGGCGTGCACCGGCTGGCGCAGGTCATGGGCCGCCGATGCCAGGAAGCGGTTCTTGGTGGCCACCGCCCGCAACGAAGCCTGGGTCTGCCGTGTGAGCGAATCAATCAGCTCCTGGTTGGAAAATTGAAGCTCGAAGCTGGAACGGTGGATCTGATTGAGTCGCTGCCCCGCCATACGCAACAGAAACCAGAAGACCAGCAGCAGAAACATCAGCACCATGGTCATGCGGTAGTCCTGACGGGAACCACCCAGCCACCACTGCACGCCAAGCAGACTGATCATCACCGTGCCGACCAGCGAGTTGATGTAGGCGTGGAAGGCGCCTGCCCAGGCGCTGAACGCGGTGAGGGACAACAAGCCGTAGCCCATGAGAGCCAAACCCACCACAAACTGCGTCTGCAGAGTCGTCTGCAGGTAGGTCATGGCCACCGGCAATGCCCAGAGCGCCCCCACCGCACCCCAGGTCCAGACGTAGCGACGCATGAAGGCCTGGCGTTGCATGCCCTCCACACTGTCATAACGCAGGCGGTACACCTCCACCAGCTTGAAACGCCCGTAGAGAACGACCAGGGCCATCCCCAGCCAGCCCAGCAGCAAGGGAGTCGCGACCTGGTCCCAGAGGATGAAGATGAGACCTGGAATCACCAGAACCGCGGCCAGCAGTGCCATGCTGGCGTTGTCCATCAGCACACCGATGAGCTGCGAGTCGATCCATTCGTCGCGAACTTCGGGCGAAGCGGGCACGTGCTGGTGCGTGGCCGGCTGGGTATCGACGAGCATGGATGAACTGGCGCGGTGTAATGCGGAAGCACGATTGTCGCACCCCCGCGAAGCCGTCGGCCTGCGGGCAATGACCGCGACCGGACCTGCTACAATCTGGCGCTTCGACGCGGAGAGGTGGCAGAGTGGTCGAATGCACCGGATTCGAAATCCGGCATACAGGATCTCCTGTATCGAGGGTTCGAATCCCTCCTTCTCCGCCAAGACACCAGAAAAGCGGCCTGTGGGCCGCTTTTTTCATGGGCGTGTCCCGTCAGGTGGTGTAGTCACCACTGGCTTCCGGCTGAAAGAGGATGGCCAGGATCTCTGCAGAGCACGCCTCGCCGTGGGGGGTGTCCCAGGTCGCCGTATCACCCACCCGCAAACCCAGCAGACTCGCACCCACCGGCGAAAGTACCGAGACGAACCCGGCCACCGGCTCCGCGTCGGCCGGATACACCAGGGTCAGCCTGCTGACCTGACCGCTGCCGTGCTGCCGGATTTCGATCTGGGAATACATGGTCACCACATCCGGGGGTACCTCGCGGGCATCGACCAGATCGGCCACCACCGGGCCGGCTTCAAGAATGTCGGGCAAGGACCCGCCATTGAGTTTGCACAGACGGACGAAATCGAGCTGGGTCAGCGTGCGGCCAACGCCTTGAATTTCGGGCATGAAAGACTCCATCGGAATGGCCAGACCGGTTCGACTGGCCGCATTGGCGCCTGAGAGGGGCCCGGCGATGGAGAGGGGGCGCAGAAGTGAGGGAGGGGTATCGCCGGGCTCAGGAATGTGCCACCGGCAGGTGCAACCCGTGACGTGGCATGGACGTGACTGCGCAGACAGGGCACCGGGTGGTGCCTGTCAGCCGAGGCAGACAGTCGCAGCGAATGACGTCAGTGGTCAACATATGGTCAGTGTAAGCCGCCACGCGCCTGGGGACAAGACCGGAAACCCGGAAGGACCCTCAGTCCCCATGGCGGTAGGTGCCGTCGTCTGTTTCGCGCACAAGCCCCTGCGCGATCAACTCTTCCAGGTGAAGCTGGATGCTGCGACGCTCCGCGCACACCACGTAGGGCAGATCGAAGCCGGGGGGATACAGCAAGCGGCGATCAACCAGCTGGTCCAGCGACTGCGGTCCGTCGCGCAGGTAGGCCAGCAATCGCTCGCTGCGCTCATCGATTCTGGCCGCGAAACGCTCCAGGGCTTCGACAAAGGCCTGGCGGTCCGTCACGACACCCCGGTGGTGGGAGGTGACCCAGACGCGGGCATCCAGCTCACGGACTGCCTGGAGGCTGCGACGGAACAGGGCCAGATCGGAGGTGGCATCACCATAGTAGGGACCGAAGCCGGTCAGATCGATGTCGCCGATGAAGGCCACGCCCTCGCTCTCCACAACCAGGGCGCTGTGTCCGGACGTGTGACCCGGCAGGTGGTGCGCCCGGATGGTCACACCCCCGCCCAGGTCCCAGGTGTCGCCATCCCGGTAGGCGGTGGCATCCGGACGCGGGTGGTAGGCAAAGTCGCGCACGATCATCTGGCGCACGGATTCGAGGACGTCGGGTGGGTAGCCATAGTGCCGAGCCAGGCCCTCCCACGACTGCGCGGCGGCCAGATCGGCCTCATGGACCTGCACCTGGGCATGCGGCAGGGCGTGCAGCGCGACCATGTGGTCCTCGTGCACATGCCCCAGGATCACCCGATCCACCTCCAGCAGGGGTGCGCCGATGTGCAAAGCCACCTGCGGCGTGTCGAACGCCACGCGCTCGGACGATCCCTGCACGATCACCTGGTTGCCGTCGGGGTACTTGCCGGATTTCTCACCCAGCCAGACGGACACGGACCCGAACTTCAACATCTCCATGCAGATACTCCTGTAAGGCGGGAATCAACCAGCCAGACGAATCCACCACAAGCGCAGGCGCATGCCCAGCGACGTGGTGTAGCCCACGGCGGGCAGACGCAGCCGGCCATCGGCATCGATCACGGCAAACGCCGGTACAGCGCGAAATCCGAGCTGCCGGCTGACATCACCGCGGGGATCCACCGCGGTCACCCAGGGCAGGTGGCGCTGCCGAAGCTCGGCCGCCACCTTGGCGGCATCACCGGACTGCATGGCCACCGTGATCACCGGCCAGTCACGGGTCAGGGAAGTGATCGTGCCCTCCTCGGCCTTGCAGATCGGGCACCACTCGGCCCACACATGCAGTGCGACCGGTGAGCCGGCATGGCGCTCACTCAGCGACCTGAGGGTTGCCTCGGATCGGGAGCCATCGGGCATGAGAACCGTCAGCGGCACATCGGGCAGGGGCCCGGGAGGCACGTCGCGGGTCTGCCACCACTGCACCGTGATCACCACCGCCGCCACCATCAGCAGGGTGAGCAGGTGGCCGCGCCAGTTGGCCAGCTGCTTGCGGAGCCAGGCCACCATCACTGCGGCAGACACGGGCAGCATCCGGTCGCAAGAGGTGACAGGGTCGAGACGAACAATGAAGACATCGGCCAGATCGTGGGGTGGTTTGACCCCGAATCTAGCGCAGACGAGCGGCCCGACGCTGTCGTGTGGGTTACCGTGGAAACTCAGGCCACCCGGGCCAGCAGTTCGCCCTTGTCGTAACGCCTCTGCATCGCCTCCAGGCTGTGGACCTTGGTGATCCTGCTGGCCATGCCGGCCGAGCCGAAGGCCTCGTAGCGCGCAGCGCAGATCGCCTGCATGGCCTTGGTCGCTTCCTTGTAGAACTTGCGCGGGTCGAAGTTCTTGCGGTCTTCGGCCAGGTGCTTGCGGATGGCACCGGTGCTGGCCATGCGCAGGTCGGTGTCGATGTTCACTTTGCGCACGCCGTTGCGGATGCCTTCAACGATCTCCTCCACCGGCACGCCGTAGGTCTGGCCCATGTCGCCACCGTACTGGTTGATGATCGCCAGCCAGTCCTCGGGCACGCTGGAGCTGCCGTGCATCACCAGATGGACGTTGGGGATGCGCTGGTGGATCTCGCGCACGCGGTCGATGCGCAGCACCTTGCCGGTGGGTTTCTGGGTGAACTTGTAGGCGCCGTGGCTGGTCCCGATCGCAATCGCCAGCGCGTCCACCTGGGTCTTGGTGACGAAGTCGGCCGCCTCGTCGGGATCGGTCAGCAGCATGGAATGGTCCAGCTCGCCTTCGGCGCCGTGGCCGTCTTCTTCGCCAGCCTTGCCAGTTTCCAGCGAGCCCAGACAGCCCAGTTCACCCTCGACCGACACGCCGCAGGCATGGGCCAGATCGACCACCTGCTTGGTGGTGGCGACGTTGTACTCGTAGCTCGCCGGCGTCTTGCCATCAGCCAGCAGGCTGCCGTCCATCATCACCGAGCTGAAGCCCGACTGAATCGAGCGGAAACACACGCCCGGCGTGGCGCCATGGTCCTGATGCATGCAGACAGGGATGTGCGGGTACATCTCGATGGCGGCGGCGATCAGGTGGCGCAGGAAGGGCTCGCCCGCGTAGGAGCGTGCTCCGGCGGAGCCCTGCAGGATGACCGGGCTGTCCACCGAATCGGCGGCCTGCATGATGGCCTGCACCTGTTCCATGTTGTTGACATTGAACGCCGGCAGTCCGTAGTGATGCTCAGCGGCATGGTCGAGCAGTTGGCGCAAGGAGATGAGGGCCATGGATGTCTCTCTGGTGGTTGGGAATCAAGAGGTGCTCAACGCCGAGAAATCCGGGATCACCCGGTCGGCCCCACATGCCTCGATCGGCTGACCCATGTTGTAGCCATAGGGCAAGGCCCAGACCGTGACACCCGCGTTGCGGGCGGTGGCCACGTCGATGCTGGAGTCACCCACGAACAGCGTGCGTTCGCGTGCCGCACCGAAGCGCTGCATGCAGTCGTGGATGCCGGCCGGATCGGGCTTCTTCACCGGCAGCGTGTCGCCACTGATGATGCGGTCGAACAGGGGCAGCAGGTCGTGCGACCGCAGCACCGTCTCGGTGTATCGCCCTTCCTTGTTGGTCACCACCGCCAGCTTCACCCCGCTGGCGCGCAGGGCCTGCAGCGTCTCCCGCACATGGGGGAAGAGGCGGCTTCGGGTGCCGCAGCGGCGCGCATAGAACACCGAGAACTCGGCCTCGATGAGGCGGAAACTGTCGGCGTGGCGCACCGTCTCGGCCGGGGTGTTGCCGGTGAAGGCCAGCGCCTGGATCAACAACTCCCGTGTGCCGTGACCGATCCAGTCATTGACCTGCTGCTGGCTGACGGCAGGCAGCTGAAACCTGGCCAGGGTGTCGTTGACCGCATCGGCGATCTCGGGCGCGGTCTCGATGAGGGTCCCATCGAGATCGAACAGCACCAGATCAAAGGATATGTGGGCACTCACGTCAGTTGCTCGCCGGGATGATGTGCTCGGGCAGAGGCGCCTGTCGCCGCTGGGTGGCGCGGTGCACCAGGGTGCGTGCCGCATCCGCCACACGGGTCGGTGTGATGCCGAAATGGCGGTACAGGTCCTTGGCTGGAGCCGACTCGCCGAAGCTGGCGATGCCGATCACCACACCGGTGCGACCGACGTACTTGCGCCAGAAGTCAGGGTGCGCCGCCTCCACCGCGACCACAGGCAGCGATAGGGGCAGCACCAGGTCCTGATAGGCCTGTGGCTGGCGATCGAACACGCTGGTGCTGGGCATGGACACCACGCGGGTGCGCACCCCTTCGGCCGCCAGGGTGGCTTGCGCCTGCAGGGCGATTTCCACCTCGGAGCCGGTGGCCAAGATAACCGCTTGGGGATCCTCGATCTCTGACAGGATGTAGCCCCCGCGCCGGATCTGGCCAGCGCTGATGCGTTCGGTGATCCGCGGCAGGTTCTGGCGCGACAGGCACAGGGCGCTAGGGCCGTCGCGGCGCTCCACAGCGCAGGACCAGGCCACAGCCGTTTCCAAGCCATCGGCCGGACGCCAGACGTCGAGCTGAGGAATCAGGCGCAGACTGGGCACATGTTCGACCGACTGGTGCGTCGGACCGTCTTCCCCCAGACCGATGGAGTCGTGGGTGAGGACGTGAATGACGCGCAACTTCATCAGTGCGGCCATGCGGATGGCGTTGCGGCTGTAGTCGCTGAAGGTCAGGAAGGTGCCGCCGTAGGGGATGTAGCCTCCGTGCAGGGCGATGCCATTCATGATGGCGGCCATGCCGAATTCGCGCACGCCGTAGCTCAGGTGGTTGCCCCAGGCATCGCGGCCGGCTTTCACACAACCTTTGAAGTTGGTGAGGTTGGAGCCGGTCAGGTCGGCGCTGCCGCCAAAGAACTCGGGCACCAGCGGGGCCAACAGATCCAGCGCATTCTGACTGGCTTTGCGCGTGGCCACCGGCTCGGCACGCGAGGAGATGTTGGCCAGCAGCTCGGGAAGCCGGGTCGCGAGATCGGGCAAGAGGTTGCCCGCCATCCGGCGCTCGAACTCGGCGGCCTCCAGCGGGTACTGACTGCGGTAGGCTTCGAAGCGCCGACGCCATTCGGCCTCGGCGGCAGCACCCTTGTCCTTGGCGTTCCACGCGGCACCCACGTCGGTTGGAATTTCGAAGGGCGCCGCGGTCCAACCCAGGGCTTCTCGGGTGGCCGCCACTTCGGCCGGCCCCAGGGCCGCGCCATGCACGTCATGTGTACCCGCCTTGTTGGGCGACCCCATGCCGATCACCGTCTTGCAGCAGATCAGTGTCGGTTGACCATCGGCCTGCTGCGCTTGCTTCTTCGCCGCCAGCAGCGCCGCTTCCACAGCGGCCGGGTCGTGGCCATCCACATTCGGGATCACATGCCAGCCATAGGCCTCGAAGCGCTTGGGGGTGTCGTCGGTGAACCAGCCTTCCACATGACCGTCGATCGAGATGCCGTTGTCGTCGTAGAAGGCGATCAGCTTGGACAGGCGCAGCGTCCCGGCCAGCGCGCAGGCCTCGTGGCTGATGCCCTCCATCATGCAGCCATCGCCCAGGAACACGTAGGTGAAGTGGTCGACGATGTGGTGTGTGGCGTCTTCGTCCTCGCGGTTGAATTCCTGCGCCAGCAACTTCTCGGCCAGCGCCATGCCCACCGCGTTGGTGATGCCCTGCCCCAGCGGGCCAGTCGTGGTTTCGATACCGGGAGTGATGCCCACCTCGGGGTGGCCCGCGGTCTTGCTGTGCAGCTGGCGGAAGTTCTTCAGCTCCTCCATCGGGAGGTCGTAGCCCGTCAGGTGCAGCAGCGCATAGATCAGCATTGACCCGTGACCATTGGACAGCACGAACCGGTCGCGGTCCGGCCAGTGCGGATTGGCCGGGTTGTGCTTGAGGTGCCGGTTCCACAGCACCTCGGCGATGTCGGCCATGCCCATGGGCGCGCCGGGATGACCACTCTTGGCCTTTTCCACGGCGTCCACGGCGAGCATGCGGATGGCGTTGGCCATCTGGCGGGCGAATTCAGGGGTCGGGTTCTGCATGGTGTGTCTCCTTGTTCTTTTCAACCCAGACCAAGTGCCCGCTTTTTCCGCTCCATCATCCGCCAGATGAAGGGCGTGAAGATCAGCTGCATGGCCAGTTCCATCTTGCCGCCGGGCACCACGATGGTGTTGGCGCGGCTCATCCATGAACCGTTGATCATGTTCAGCAGGTACTGGAAGTCGATGCCCTTGGGCTTGGCAAACCGGATCACCACCATGCTTTCATCGGCGGTCGGGATGTCGCGGGCGATGAACGGGTTGGACGTGTCCACCACCGGGACACGCTGGAAGTTCACATGCGTCAGGCCGAACTGCGGGACGATGTAGTTCACGTAGTCGGGCATGCGGCGCAGGATGGTGTCGACCACCGCCTCCTGGCTGTAGCCGCGCTGGGTCTTGTCGCGGATCAGCTTCTGGATCCACTCCAGGTTGATCGAGGGTACGACGCCGATCAGCAGATCCGGGTAGCGGGCAATGTCGACCGTCTCGGTCTTCACCGCGCCGTGCAGGCCCTCGTAGAACAGCAGATCGGTGCCGGCGGGAATGTCCTCCCAGGGCGTGAAGGTGCCGGGTTCCTGGCCATAGGGCGCGGCCTCGTCGGCGTTGTGCAGGTACTTGCGGCACTTGCCGGTCCCGTCGGTGGCGTACTGGCGAAACAGGCTCTCGATGTCCTCGAACAGATTGCCTTCGGCCCCGAAGTGGCTGAAGTGGCGGTTGCCCCTGGCCTCCTCCTCGGCCATGCGGATCTTCATGCTTTTGCGGTCGAGGCGGTGGAAGCTGTCGCCCTCGATCACGGCGGCCGTGACCTCTTCACGACGGAAGATGTTCTGAAAGGTGCGTGTCACCGTAGATGTGCCGGCACCAGACGAACCGGTGATGGCGATGATGGGGTGTCTCTCCGACATGGGGGTCTCCGATCAATGCAGATGCTTGTCAGGCACGAAAGAGCGAGCGCTCGGCAAACAGCGGGCTGTCGTCCTTGTAGGCCACGGGTTCTCGGTGGTAGCGCTCGATGCGCTCGACCTCGCTCTTGCTGCCGAACACCAGACCGATGCGCTGGTGCAGCGTGGTGGGCAAGGCTTGCAGCACCGGCTCGCGTCCGGTGCTGGCGCGACCGCCCGCCTGCTCGATGAGCATCCCCACCGGGTTGGCTTCGTAGAGCAGGCGCAGGCGGCCGGCCTTGGCAGGATCCTTGGTGTCTTTCGGGTACATGAACACGCCACCGCGCATCAGGATGCGGTGCGCCTCTGCCACCATGGAGGCGATCCAGCGCATGTTGAAGTCCTTACCGCGTGGGCCGGTCCTGCCGGCCAGACATTCGTCCACATAGCGCTTGATGGGTGCCTCCCAGAAACGGCTGTTGGACGCATTGATGGCGAACTCCTGCGTATCCTGCGGCACCTGGATGTCAGGGTGTGTGAGCATGAACTGGCCCAGATTGGGATCGAGCGTGAAACCAGCCACGCCATTGCCCACGGTGAGCACCAGCATCGTGGTCGGGCCATACAGCGCGTAGCCGGCGGCCAGCTGTTGCGTTCCAGGCTGCAGGAAGTCGGCCTCCACCACGTCACGTCCACTGTCGATCACCTCCTGCGGCGCCCGCAGGATGCTGAAGATGCTGCCCACCGTGACGTTGACGTCCAGATTGCTGGAGCCGTCGAGCGGATCGAACACCAGCAGGTACTTGCCTCGCTGGTGCGGTGCCGGAATCTGGTAGGGCTGGTCCATCTCTTCGGACGCCATGCCGGCCAGGTGACCTCCCCACTCGGTCATCTCGGTGAAGTAGGCGTTGCTGATCACGTCCAGGCGCTTCTGTTCCTCGCCTTGCACATTGACAGCGGTGGCCACCTCTTCATCGACATGGCTGAGCACGTTGCCCAGTTCCCCCTGTGCCACCGAGCGGGCAATCGCCTTGCAGGCCAGCGCGACATCGAGCAGCAGGGCATTGAAGTCACCGCTGGCGCCCGGAAAGCGGCGGCGCTGCTCAATCAGGTACTGGGTCAGGGTAAAACGGCGGCGTGTGGTCATGGTGAAGGCTCTCTGAAGTTCAATCGCTGATGCGCGCCCTGGCGTGCCAGTCCCGCAGTTGGGCCACCGAGACATGTCCGAGGTCGGGCACCACCCGAAGCGCTCCCTGGAAGTCGTGGTGGGCGGTGAAATCGTTCGGGGTGATGACGGTGGCCAGGCCTGCGGCCATGGCGGCCTTAAGGCCATTGGACGAGTCCTCGAAGGCCAGGCATTGGGCGGCCGTGCGCTGCATGTCCGCCAACACCTTCAGGTACACCTGCGGGTGGGGCTTTTTCATGGGGGCGTTGCTGGCGTCACCGATGGCCAGGAAGTTCAGACGCCAGTCTTCGCCGATGGCCTTGCGCAGCAGGGCAGCGATATTGACCGGCGAGGTGGTGGTGGCAATCGCCAGCTGCAGGCCCTGACGGCGGGCCTGATCCATGAGCGGGAGCACGCCCGGGCGCAGGTTGACCGCGCCATCGGCCACGGCCTGCTCGTAGTAAGCGGTCTTGACCTCGTGCAGACGGTCGATAACGGCCTGCACAGCGCCGCCGCTGAGTTCCTGCAGGTCCGGCTGGACCTCTCGCCACCAGTGCAGCATGCGCTCCTTGCCCCCAGAGATTTCGAGCAGCCGGGTGTACAGGGGCAGGTCCCAGTGCCAGCCCATTCCTTCCTGAGCAAACGCGTGGTTGAAAGCGGCCAGGTGAACTTGCTCGGTATCGGCCAGGGTGCCGTCGACATCAAAGATCAGGGCTTCAAGCATGGGGCTGTTCGCACTCCGGGAGGTCCCGAGGGCTTCGGGTTGAATCAACTATAAGCAGGCACTGAAATAAGGTAAATTCACAATATCTTGTTTTTAGATTCAGTTTTTACTTAATGAAGAACGCCACCTTCCGACAGCTGCGGGTGTTTTCCGAGGTGGCCCGGCAGCTGAGCTTTGCCCGGGCAGCCGAGGTGCTCCACCTGACCCCCCCGGCGGTGACCATGCAGGTCAAGGAACTGGAAGGTCACGTGGGTCTGCCGCTGTTCGAGCGCAACGGGCGCCGTGTGGCACTGACCACGGCGGGCGAATACATGCTGGTCTACGCCCGCAAGATGCTGGCCACGCTCAAGGACGCCGAGGATGCGGCGGCCCGCCTGCAGCGGGTGGAGGTGGGGCAGTTGACGATCGGGATGGTGAGCACCGCCAAGTACTTCCTGCCCCGACTGCTGGCGGAGTTCAAGCGGGAGCATGAAGGCGTGGACATCCGCCTGGCGGTCGGCAACCGGGAGCAGTTGGTGAGGATGCTGCAGGGCAACGAGGTGGACATTGCGGTGATGGGACGGCCTCCCACCGAACTGGCCACCCGCGCGGAGCCCTTTGCCGCCCACCCACATGTTTTCGTGGCCGCCACCGACCACCCGCTGCTCAACATCGGGCACCCCACCGTGGAGTCGCTGCGGCCCTACGGCTTCATCCTGCGCGAACGGGGATCAGGCACGCGGGCCGCACTGGAAAAGTTTCTGGAGAAGTCGCGCATGGAGCCGCGCGTGGTCATGGAGATGACCAGCAACGAGACCATCAAGCAAGCCGTCATGGCGGGCATGGGCATCAGCTTTCTCTCGCTGCACACCATCGGGCTGGAACTGGAGCACGGCCTGATCGCGCGCCTGGACGTGGCGGGCACCCCCATCGTTCGAGGATGGAACGTGGTGCACACCCTGTCCAAACTGCTGTCGCCGGCGGCCGAGGCGTTTCGCTACTTCATGCTGGAGCGGGCAGAGACGTTCCTGGCCGAGAAATACGGCCCGTTGCTGCAGTTGCCGCCGGCCAACACCCTCGCCTCATGAGCCACGGCAACCCATGGTCAGGACTCCGCCGGGCAGCCGGCCCGGCGTGCGGCGCCCGACACCGTCGCGCAGTCAGTCGGACGAGGTCGGCATGACCACGGGCAGCCAGACCGAGAACACCGCGCCCTTGCCCGGCTCGGCCGTGGCCGTGACGTGGCCGCCATGCCGCTGCACCACGCGCTGCACCGTGGCCAGCCCGATGCCGATGCCGGGAAACTCATCCTGCCGGTGCAGGCGCTGGAAGGCCTTGAACAGGCGCATGCTGTGCGCCATGTCAAAGCCGGCGCCGTTGTCGATGACGCTGAAACCGCGGTAGCCCGGCTCTTCGCAAGCCTGCACCCGGATGGAGGCCTGGGAGGTGTGGCCGGTGTATTTCCAGGCGTTGTCCAGCAGGTTGTCCACCACGCTGGCCAGCAAGCGTTCGTCGCCCTGGAACACCAGGCCATCTTCGACGGTCACCGCCACTGAACGGGCAGGTTCGGCAGCGGCCAGTTCGGCCAGGCGGGCCCGCGCCAGGGCCGACACATCCACCCGATGAAGTTGCAAGGCGTCCCGCGCACTGCGCGAGAGCATCAGCAGCCCTTCAATCAGGGCGCTCATCTTGCGCCCGGCCTGCACGATGTGATCGAGATGGCCTTTGGCCGCGGGGGGCAGGCCGGGCCCCAGATCTTCCTCCAGCAAGCCGGAAAACCCCATCATGGCGCGCAGGGGCGCGCGCAGGTCGTGGGAGACAGCGTACACAAAGCTGTCGAGCTCCTGGTTGGCGGCGGTGAGTTCGGCGGTGCGTGCGGCCACCCGGCTTTCCAGGGACGCGTTGAGCTCCTGCAGCGCGGCCTGCGCGACCTTGGTGGCGTCGATGTCGGTATGGGTACCCAGCATGCGCAGGGGCCGACCGTCGGCATCCCGGGACTGGATCTTGCCCATCGACAGAACCCATTTCCAGCGACCGTCATGGGTGCGCTGGCGGAACTCGACCCGGTAATCGGCCCGGCGACCGGCCACGTAGTCATCAAACACGCACTTGACGAGCGGCCTGTCGTCGGGGTGCAGGTACTCCAGCCAGCGGGTGAAAGTCAGCGTGAAGGTCTTCGGGTCAAAGCCCAGCATGGTCGCGTACTCGGGGCTGACCTGTGCCTGACCCGTCTGCAGGTCCAGGTCGTACAGACCCTGCGATGCGGCGGCCAGGGCCAGGCGCAGGCGTTCTTCGCTCTCGCGCAGCGCCCGCGTCTGCCGGGCCACCTCGCGCCGCAAGAGGGCCACAAACCCCACCGCCAGCACCAGCAGACCCACCACCGCCGCCAACCCCCACCAGAAGGCGACAGGCACGCGCGTCTGCGTGCCCTGCTGGCCCCAGCGCGCCAGCGTCTGGAAATAGAAGGAGTCGGCATCGGCCTGCCAGGCCTCCAGCAAGGCGTCGATGGCGGCCAGCAGGTCGGCGCCCTGCCCCTTGCCGGTGGCATAGAACAGTTTGCTGGGCTGAAACACCACGGCGGAGGACTCCAGTCCGTAGTCGCTGGCGGCCAGGTCGCCCGAATAGCTGTTGGCGGCCACGGCATCGGCCTGCCCGCTGACCACCATCGCAAACGCTTCTTCAAAGGTCTTGGCAGGCAGCAGCTCGGCGTCCAGACCGAAACTGCTCAGCATTCCTGCGAGATGGCTCTGCTGAACGGACCCATCCAGCACCGCCACGCGCTTGTGGTTCAGGTCAAGCACCGACTGCAGGGTCACATCAGGGCGCCGGTACAGCAGGGACCAGCTTGGCAGCGCGGGAATGCGGTGGAAATCGAAGCGCTTGGCGCGCTCCTCGTTGTAGGCGACGTCGGGCAGCAGGTCGATGGCCCCGGTCTCCAGCAGCCGCAGGCATTCTTCCCAGTCGCACCCCACCGGCACGAGGGTCCACTGTTCCTGTCGGGCCACTTCCGCCAGCAGGTCGCCCAGGATGCCGCTGGGCTGGCCCTGTGGCCCCGCCTGGATCTTGGGCGGGTTCTCGTAGATGCGCACCCGCACCGTGCGCGGCTCGGCCTGCACAGCCATCGAGATCAGCGCGACGGCCAGACACACCAGCGCACGCCCAAGGCCAAAGCCCCAAGGCGCTGCTGATGCAAGACAGCACAGTCGGGACATCAGACGATCACAGGCGGTTGTTGACTCAGCCATAGGCATATCCGCGCCATCTTATGGATTTTCTGGCCGCGTGGACGCGCGAAAAGCGGTGATTTCGAGCAATTCAGCCGCTCACTGACCGCTTGGTCCGTGCCTGGGGGCATCCGCCCAGCAGCCGATGGCCGCGTCGTTGGACTGGGCGCCGGTGGCGGTCGGGCAGCATGAACGCCCGTGGGGGGCTGTTCAGCGGGTCAAACCGGCGTACAGAACCGGCAGCTTTTCCGGCAGCCGCTCCACCTTGTCCACCACCAGGTAGTTCCGCTCGCCGAAGATGCGGCTGACGTACTGGTCGGCGCGCGGGTCCAGGCTCATGCAGTAGGTCATCACGCCGTGGCGCCCGGCCTCCTCCACCGCCTTCTTGGTGTCCTGGCGCAGGTACTGCGGGTCGCGCACGTCCACGTCGGCCGGTTCGCCGTCGGTGATGACCAGCAACAGCTTCTTGCTGCTGCGCTGCGCCTTCAGCGCGGCCGTTGCGTGGCGGATGGCCGCGCCCATGCGGGTGGAGAGCTGCCCCTCCATACCCGCCAGGCGTGCCTTGGCCACCTCGTCGTAGGGCTGATCGAAGTCCTTGAAGCGCCAGTAGTGCACATCGTGCCGACCGTCGGAGCAGAAGCCGTGGATGGCGAACGGGTCGCCCACCTTCTGGATCGCATCAGCCAGCAGCGCGCAGGCCGAGCTCGTGAGGTCGAGCACCGTGTGCTCCTGCCCGACCACCTTGTCGTTGGTCGATTGCGAAAGGTCGAGCAGGACGAGCACCGAGATGTCGCGCGTCTTGCGCACGCTGCGCATCATGATGCGCGGATCGGGCTGGCGGCCCATGCGCAGGTCGGTCAGCGAGGCCAGCGCGGCGTTGAGGTCGATCTCGTCGCCGTCTTGCAGCTTGCGGATGCGCTGCACGCCCTGCGGCTGCATCGCGTCCAGGATGTATTTCATGCGGCCGATCAGGCGCCGGTGTTCGGCCAGGATGCCGTCGATGACCGCCGCGTCGCCGGCCTTGGGGCGACGTTCCTGCACCGTGGCCCAGGCCGGGCGTTCCAGCTGAATCAGGTGGTCCCACTCGCCGTAGTGCACCGGCGGCAGCACCGGCTCGCGGCCTTCGCTCTCGTTGTAGGAGACGCCCAGATCTTCGTAGGGAAACAGCTCGGTGCCCAGCACCCAGATCTCCTGCGCGTCGTCGCCGGCGCCCTCCACCTCCAGCTCGTTGACGAACTCCATCAGGTTGACCTGTTTGCGCACTTGTTGCGGCGGCTCGTAGCCGGCGGCGATGGAGCGCTCGAAGTCGAACCCGTCGAAGGCCCAGAAGTAGCGGTTGTCGTCGCGGTAGACAGCTGTCTGCACATCGGTACGCGGCTGGAAGACTGGGCCTTGCGTGAGCTCGCGGTAGCTGTGCGCCAGCTGCACGCCGATGTCCCAGGACACGCTGTTGTCGTGCGGGTCGGACTGGATGCGCGGCAGGGCTTCGGTCAGCAGTGCGCAGCCCTGGACGATCCAAGGATGCGTGTCGTCATAGGCCGGGTCGAGCAGCGCGCGCGCCAGGCGGTTCAGCCAGTCGCCCGCTGTGGCCTGCTGCGTGGCCTGCGCGGTGTGTAACTGCGCCCAGAGTGCCCGCATGCCGGGGAACCTCGCCAGCGTCAACGCCTCGACCCGCGCGTCCTCCACCAGCCCGATCAGCGCCATCTGCCATGGGTTCAGCGCCTCGGCCGAGATCGGCTGGCGCGTGAACACCACGTGTGCCGCGGCGTGCGCGGCGGCGGCGCGGTAGAGCGCGGTGGCGTCCACCGTGCCTGTGTTGCCCTCGACCGCGTCGTAGGCGTCGGGCAGGTGCAGAAAGAAGTCCTCGATAAAGGGGCGGTAGCCTTCACGGCTCTCGTAGTCGCCCGCCGTGGGGCGCATGAAGAAGTCACGTCCCCAGAGCGCGCGCAGGTACATGTTGATGCGCCGTTGCACATCCACCAGCAGCGTGCCCTTGCGCTCCTTCTGCAGCATGGCCAGCGACTCTTTGGACTGCAGGCCGAAGTAAGCGATCTGCTCTTCGTAGTTGCTGCGGTGCGCCTGCGCGCCCCAGGTGGCCCAGCGGCGCAGACCGCCGAGCGTGAGCTGGCCGAACAGCGCGTCGAGCTGGCCCAGCATGGGCCGCAGCCCACGCGGCGCCTGTGCGACGAGCGTGCCCAGGAACTGCAGGTACTGCAGGAACAGCGCGCCGTCGGCCAGGCGGCGCGCGGCCGTGGGCGCGGTGGCCAGCACCAGCTCGATCACCGCGCCGGAAGTCTTGGATGCGAGCATGAGCGCGGTGGTGGCGAGTTCGCCCACCACGTCTTCGCCCACCTCCCTGGCCACCTGGGGCGCCCCGTCGATCCAGGCGTTGACCAGCTCGTCGCCGCGGCCCAGACCGCGCAGCGCAGCGGCGCCCTTGACGTAGTTGTCCAGACCCCGTGCCGAGAACACCTTGGTGGCGTCGGACCAGCTGTGCTCCAGCAGCTCGCGCGAGGCCGGCGCAAGCTGCCCGGTCCATTCGGTGTGGTCGTTCAGGTGAACGCTCATGGGGGATCTGGGTGACTCAGAAGAAGGTCGCAACCGCAGCGTCCAGCGCGTCGCGCATGTCCGGGTCGTCGGTGATCGGGCGCACCAGGGCGACGCGGCAGGCGGCCTGCGCGGCCACACCCTGGGCGATCAGGCTGCCTGCGTAGATCAGCATGCGGGTGGAGATACCTTCGTCCAGACCGTGGCCCTTGAGGTTGCGCGCACGTTCGGCAATGCCAACCAGCTTGTCCGCCACGTCCAGGGCGACACCGGTTTCGTGCGCCACGATCTCGGCCTCCACGGCGTGTTCGGGGTAGTTGAAATCCAGCGCGCCGAAGCGCTGCTTGGTGGACTGCTTGAGGTCCTTCATCAGGCTCTGGTAGCCCGGGTTGTAGGAAATGACGATCTGGAAGTCCGGGTGGGCCTTGATCAGTTCGCCCTTCTTCTCCAGTGGCAGCACGCGGCGGTTGTCGGTCAGCGGGTGGATGACCACGGTCGTATCCTGCCGTGCCTCGACGACTTCATCGAGGTAGCAGATGGCGCCGTGGCGCGCCGCGGTGGCCAGCGGGCCGTCCTGCCAGCGTGTGCCGTTGGCGTCGAGCAGGAAGCGGCCCACCAGGTCGCTGGCCGTCATGTCCTCGTTGCAGGCCACGGTGATCAGCGGCTTGCTGAGCTTCCAGGCCATGTACTCGACGAAGCGGGTCTTGCCGCAACCGGTGGGGCCCTTGAGCATCATCGGCATGCGCACCGAATACGCCGCCTCGAACAGCTCGACCTCGTCCGCCACCGGTCGGTAGTAGGGCTGCTGGGTGACGCGGTAGGCGTCCAGTGTGTCGCTCATGGGCCCTCCCTGCTCAGACGGTCTTTCCGCGGTAGATCACCATGCTCGCGCCCTGCGACTGCTTGAAGTTGTCGTAGCCGATCAGGCGCACGTGGTTGTCCGGGTTGGCCTGGCGGCAGGCCTCGCACTCGGCCAGCACCTTGTCCACGTCGGTTTCACCGAACATGGGCAGCTTCCACATGTACCAGTACGAATCCATCAGGTACTGCGGTTCGGTGTGCTCGATGGCCGGGTTCAGGCCCTTCTTCACCAGGTACTCGACATGTTTGCGGATCTCATCCTTCGTCATGGCGGGCAGGTACGAGAAAGTCTCGAACTTGCGGCTGGCGGGGTCGGAGAGGCGGCTGTGGTAGTCCTGCATGCTCATGGTGTGTTCCTTTAAAAAACTGCTGCGTCCGAACCGGTCAAGTTCGATTCAGGACGCGAAGCAAAGCCGCAGACAGTGCTGAAGGCACGGCAAGGCTTTGCGACAAAGTCATGGATCGAAATCGGCCGGTTCACTTGTGGGCCAGGTCGAGCTTGTCCACCGTGTCGAACTCGAACTTGATCTCTTTCCAGGTCTCCATGGCGATCCGGAGTTCGGGCGAGTGCTGGGCAGCCTCGGTCAGCACGGCCTTGCCTTCCTTCTCGACCGCCACCCCTTCGTTGCGCGCCTTGACGCAGGCCTCCAGCGCGACGCGGTTGGCCGCGGCACCGGCGGCGTTGCCCCAGGGGTGGCCCAGCGTGCCACCGCCGAACTGCAGCACCGAGTCGTCGCCGAAGATATTGACCAGCGCCGGCATGTGCCACACATGGATGCCACCCGAGGCCACCGGCATGACGCCGGGCATGGAGCCGAAGTCCTGGTCGAAGAAGATGCCGCGGCTGCGGTCTTCCTTGATGAACTCGTCGCGCATCAGGTCGATCCAGCCCAGGGTCGAAGCACGGTCGCCTTCGAGCTTGCCCACCACGGTGCCGGAGTGCAGGTGGTCACCGCCCGAGAGGCGCAGCACCTTGGTCAGCACGCGGAAATGGATACCGTGGTGCGGGTTGCGATCCAGCACGGCGTGCATGGCGCGGTGGATGTGCAGCAACATACCGTTGTCGCGGCACCAGTTGGCCAACCCGGTGTTGGCACACAGGCCACCGGTCAGGTAGTCGTGCATGATGATCGGCGAGCCGATTTCCTTGGCGTACTCGGCGCGCTTGTACATCTCTTCCGGCGTCGGCGCGGTCACGTTCAGGTAGTGGCCCTTGCGCTCACCGGTCTCGCGCTCGGCCTTCTCGATGGCCTCCTGCACGAAGTCGAAGCGCTGACGCCAACGCATGAACGGCTGGCTGTTGACGTTCTCGTCGTCCTTGGTGAAGTCCAGACCGCCGCGCAGGCACTCGTACACCGCACGGCCGTAGTTCTTGGCCGACAGGCCCAGCTTGGGCTTGATGGTGCAGCCCAGCAGCGGGCGGCCATACTTGTTCATGATGTCGCGCTCGACCTGGATGCCGTGGGGCGGGCCGCCGCAGGTCTTGATGTAGGCGATGGGAAAGCGCACGTCTTCCAGGCGCAGGGCTCGCAGGGCCTTGAAGCCGAACACGTTGCCCACCAGCGAGGTCAGCACGTTGACCACCGAGCCTTCTTCAAACAGATCGATCGGGTAGGCCACGAAGGCGTAGAAGCAGGTGTCGTCGCCGGGCACGTCCTCGATGCGGTAGGCGCGGCCCTTGTAATAGTCCAGGTCAGTCAGCAGGTCGGTCCAGACCGTGGTCCAGGTACCCGTGGATGACTCGGCTGCGACCGCTGCGGCGACCTCTTCGCGGTCCACGCCGGGCTGCGGCGTGATCTTGAAACACGCGAGGATGTCGGTGTCCTTGGGGGTGTAGTGGGGCTCCCAGTAGGTGCTGCGGTACTCCTTGACGCCCGCGTTGTAGGTCTTGGTGGCCATCGGCTGTGCTCCTTGGATGTGGATGGAATGGAGCCGATTCTTGGTCCTTGATGAAATAAATAAAAGTAAATTGTTTCGACGATTACGTTAGACTTTTATAAATCTATTGTCGAGGCTGCATGAACCTTCGTCACGCCACCCTGCACCAGTTGCGCATCTTCCTGTCGGTGGCACGGCATGGCAGTTTCGCGCGTGCCGCCGCCGCCATGCACCTGTCGCCACCCACGCTGTCGCTGCAGGTCAAACAACTGTCGGAGACGGTAGGGCAGCCGCTGTTCGAGCAGCTGGGCAAGAAGATCTTCCTGACGGCCGCCGGCCAGACCCTGGCGCAGGCCTGCGAGGACATCGAAAACCGGATGGAACGCCTGTCGCAGGACCTGGCGATGCTGCAGGGCGTGGAACGGGGCAGCCTGCGCGTGGCCATCCTGACCACGGTCAAGTACACGGTGCCCAAGCTGCTGGGCAGCTTCTGCGTCGCCCACCCTGGCATTGACGTGGCCATGCAGGTGGGCAACCGCGAGAACCTGCTGCAGCGCCTGGGCAGCAACCAGGACGACCTCTACATCATGGGCCAGCCACCCGAGCTCATGGATGTGGTCTGCGAGCCCTTTGCCGACAACCCGCTGGTGCTGGTGGCACCACCCGGACATCCGTTGGCCGGCCAGCGCCGGATTGCACCGCAGCGTCTGGCCAAGGAGCCTTTCATCCTTCGGGAAGCCGGTTCAGGCACCCGGCTGACGAGCGAACGCTACTTTGCCGAGCAGGGCGTGACGATCACCCCCCGGCTGGAGGTCAGCAGCCACGAGGCGATCAAGCAGGTGGTGGCCGGCGGCCTGGGCGTTGCCGTGGTCTCGGCCAGTACGGTGGTGTCCGAGCTCGCACTGGGCGAGCTGGTGCAGCTGGATGTGAAGGGTTTTCCGCTGATGCGCCACTGGTATGTGGTCTACCCGCGCGGCAAGCACCTTTCACCCGCCGCACAGGCCTTCAAACAGTGGCTGTTCGATCAGCGCACCCACCTCGTTCAGACGGCCGACAGACGCTCCGCGCCACCCAGATAGGGACGCAGCACCTCGGGCACCGTCACGCTGCCATCGGCGTTCTGGCAGTTCTCCAGCACCGCCACCAGCGCACGGCCCACGGCCAGGCCGGACCCGTTGAGGGTGTGGACCAGCTCGTTCTTGCCCTGTGCGTTCTTGAAGCGCGCTTGCAGGCGGCGTGCCTGGAAGGCCTCGCAGTTGGAGACCGAGCTGATCTCGCGGTAGGTGCCCTGCGCCGGCACCCAGACCTCCAGGTCATAGGTCTTGCTGGCACCGAAACCCATGTCGCCGGTGCACAGGCTCATCACGCGGTAGGGCAGGCCCAGCTTCTGCAGGATGGCCTCC